>JBDSNK010000305.1:0-15996 GCA_039915385.1 Dokdonella sp. | reverse complement strand
TTACCGCAGCGAGCCTGGTAGCACTGCTTGCTGCTGCATCGACCGGCACGGTCACGATCAGCATCAAGTTTCTCTCGCGCAGCGATCCGCCCGACACGATCGTTTTGTTGACGACCTGGCTGTGGGTACCGCTGTCGCTGCCGGCCGCGCTGCTGGTTTGGCAAAATCCACCGACCACCCTGTGGCCGCTTTTGATGATGCTCGGCGTGCTTGGCACCCTCGGCCAGTATTTCTGGACACATGCATTGCGTCTGGGCGAAGCTTCCACGCTGGCACCCTTCAGCTACCTGCAGTTGATCCTTGTGTCACTGTTGGCATGGTGGCTGTTCGACGAGCCGCTGGATCGCTATACCGCGCTCGGTGCCACCATCGTGATCGGCGCGAGCCTGTACATTGCCCGCCGCGAAGCCGTGGTGGCGCGACAACGCCCGATCGCAGTGATTGCTGCAGAGACTGAACCACAAATTTGAGTGCGTTCGATGATGGATGAAGTCCACCTTTGAGAAACCCACCAGCGGCTTCTGCGGGAGCGATGGTGTCCGGACCATCGCCGCTTCCGCCGCTCGTGCAGTAGCTCCTACGCGCCCCTGTCCCACGGCTGCGCATCGCGGAACACCAACGCATACACCGCAAAGGCCCACGCCATTGCGGCAGTCCATCCGGCCAGGATGTCCGAGGGATAATGCACGCCGAGGTAGATGCGTGACAGGCCGACCAGCGCCACCATCACCGCCGCAGTGATCGCTACAAGCCAACGCGCCCGCGTAGGCCAGCACAGCAGGACGACGACGCACGCGAGTGTCATCGAACCCATCGCATGTCCGCTGGGAAAGCTGTAGCTGCCTTCAGACACTATGGATTCCCACAAACTCGGTCGGTCGCGCGCAAACACGGATTTCGCGCCGAGATTTAGCAGAGCCGATCCGACGATCGCCAGGCCGGCGAACAAGCCTTCGCGCAGACGTCCCTTCCAGCCGAGCGTGACGATCAGGGCGATATCGACTGGCACCACACCATAGAGGTAGCCGAGTGCGGCGACTGCGATGAAGAAGCGGTTGAAACCGGTACCGGCTGTCTCGTGCGCAAACTCGAGCAAGGGAACATCGAAGAAGAAGCCTTCGCCCTCGCGCAATTCGTGCGCCAGCGTGCCGAATGCCGCAAGCGGGAGCAGCACGCCGATGAAGACGAGCAGGAGCAGCGCGCCGTAGCGACGCAGGAACTCCGTGCCAACACGCGCGTTTCCGCAAACTGCGTCCCTGATCTCAGCCCGCATGCGCCCTCGACTGATAGCGCCGCGCCACGTAGTCCTCGATCACGCCGACAAAGTCGTTGGCGATGTTGTCGCCGCGCAAGGTCATGGCCTTCGCGCCATCGATGAAGACCGGCGCTGCTGGCGCCTCACCGGTGCCCGGCAAGGAGATGCCGATGTCTGCGTGCTTGGACTCGCCAGGCCCGTTGACCACGCAACCCATGACCGCAAGGGTCAGATTCTCGACACCGTCGTACATCAATCGCCATTCCGGCATCTTCGCGCGCACGTGGTCCTGCACCGTCTTCGCCAGTTCCTGAAACAAGGTGCTGGTTGTGCGGCCACAGCCGGGGCATGCCGTCACCAGCGGCGTGAACGCGCGCAAGCCCATCGTCTGCAGCAGTTCCTGCGCGACGATGACCTCGCGCGTCCGCGACTCGCCGGGTTCGGGCGTCAGCGAAATGCGGATCGTGTCGCCGATGCCTTCCTGCAACAGGATGCCGAGCGCGGCAGTCGACGCGACGATACCCTTCGAGCCCATGCCCGCTTCGGTCAGTCCGAGGTGCAGTGCGTAGTCCGAGCGTGCGGCGAGATCACGATACACGGCGATCAGCTCCTGAACGCCGGAAACCTTGCATGAAATGATGATGCGATCGCGTCCGAGTCCGAGCTCTTCGGCTCGCGCCGCCGAGTCGAGCGCCGAGCGGATCAGTGCCTCGCGGCCGACACGCGCGGCATCCCACGGTCGCGCGCGCACATGGTTCTCGTCCATCAACGCCGCAACCATCGACTGATCCAACGAGCCCCAGTTGGCGCCGATGCGTACCGGCTTGGCGTACTTCAAGGCGAACTCGATAATCGCAGAAAACTGGGTGTCCTTCTTCTTGCCGAAACCGACATTGCCGGGATTGATGCGGTACTTGGCCAACGCCTCGGCGCATGCCGGCTCGCGTGAGAGCAACTGGTGACCGTTGTAGTGAAAGTCTCCAATCAGCGGCACCCCGACGCCCATCATGTCCAGGCGCTCGCGGATGCGCGGCACCGCTGCAGCAGCTTCCGGTTTGTCGACCGTGATGCGCACGAGTTCCGAACCGGCGCGCGCGAGTTCGGCGACCTGCTTGGCCGTGCCGGCCACGTCGGCGGTGTCGGTATTCGTCATCGACTGCACGACAATGGGCGCCAGATCGGGGGCGCGGCCGCCTACCCTGACGCTGCCGATGCTGACGGCAACACTGGGGCGACGCGCGGCTGCTTCATGCGAAGGCGCGGAAGACATCATCGGGTTTCAGACTCCAATCGGGGTTTCTATCGCGTGCGTGACGTGCGCGACAGCGGCCGACGCGTCGGTGCGCGGCGGCAAGGCAAAATGCTGGTACACGCCGGTCGCCTCGATCACGCGCAAACCTGCAATGGTCTCGATCCGCGCAGGTCGTGGCGGCCCCAGAAGGTCGGCTGGCACCGTCAATTCGATGTCGCTTGCTGCGCGTTCGATTTCGGTCGAAACAACCAGTGCGTGATAGTCGCTGTTGCCATTGGCTGCCAGCGGCGCCAACAGGAGGCCTCTGACCGCAGCACGCAGCTGGGAGCCGTTCAGTGCGCGCGCGCCGACCGGCACCGCGCGTCGCGCGAGCAATTCGACGCCGGCATCCACGCGTCCCTGGTCGTCGATGCGAATCCAGCGGATCACGCCAGCCATCCAGTCGGGGTTGGCGTCGGAGTTGGTCTCCGGCAGTGCAAGCCCGACGAGCTCGCCGACGCGCGCATGCACCTGACCGCCGGCGGCGCCACGCTCCCACACGATGCGATAGCCACCCAGACTTTGGTCGAGCACGCGCGCCTGCAGGCGGGTTGCATGCGCGAAGTCGCCCGCACCCATGCGCCAGGCGCTGCCGCGATCACCTTCACTGAGGCTGATCGTCTGGCCGGAGACGCGGCGCATGAAACTTTCGAAATCATTCGCGCCAGCGAGGACGAAATGCAGGTCGTGCAGACCGAGGACAGTGTCCAGCATATAACCGCCACCCAGGCGCGCGTGGGCCCGTTCTCCGTGGGCGTTCCACGTGCCGAGCAGGCGACGCGCCAGCCCGACATCGACCTGCTGTGATGTTCCCCCTCGCTGGCGGAAGGCTGCCGACCGCGCATCCACTGGGGTTCCCATCAACTGCGTTTCGACGAAGGCAAACATTGTGTCCAGGTGCAGGGCGAGTACGTCGCGTTGACCCGCTACGCGTTCCTCCGGCACGTAGCCTGGACCGCGGTCGGCATCAACGTGGATCAAGATGTCCTTGGCGCCGCCTGTGCCGTGGCGCAACTCGCAGTGCGGCGCCAGATTGCGCGTGAACGCGATCAATTCAACCTGCTCACGCTGGGTGCAGCGATAGGGATTGGCGAGTGCCAAAATCAGCGCGTGTGAGTATGCCTCCCGCGCATTCAGGCTGTGCGTCTGTGCTTCCTCGATGGGTCGATCATCCAGTCGCAGCGAAGCGATGAAGCCGTAGGCATCATGCAGGCCTTGCCAGGCACCCGGCGGAGGCGTGCGATAGAGCAGATACGCCTTTGCAAGAAGCTCATCTCCATGCTGAAGGGCCCGCACAGCAGCGAGCACGACTTGTTTGGCGCGCAAGAAAGGCACGTTGCCGCCTGGTGCGCACAGTTCAACAAGGGCGCTGCGATAGCCGAGCGCAAGCTCGTGCTGGAAGGCCAGCGCGAGTGAGCCCAGTTCGACCTTGTGCGGCGGCAGCGGAAAACTTGCGCCGACGATCAGTTTGTCAGTGCCACCAGCCAGTTGCATCAAAACCGGGCGCAGCAACTCCAGCGCCTCGAGTCGTCGTGCGCCGTCCAGGCGTTGACGATTGAGTTCGCGCAGCCCATCGCGCAAGCGCTGGGATGCAACGGCGAAATTAGCCAGCGGCAACCCATCGAGCCACGCCCTCAGCGCGCGTGGCTCGCTCGCGAATGCACCCGCAACCGCTGCGGTGCGCTCCGGTTGGTTGTTGCTCAATCGGCGATAGGCTTCATTCATGGCTTGCTAGTGGCTTCCGGCCCGTTCTTACCTGAAGCGTACACTTCGATTCCCGCAAATTATAAGCCTTGTACTGGCAGCTGACCCTACGCTGCGCCCCATCGTCCATTGCGAACGTCACCGGCGCACTAGACGCTGGCGCTACACTGCTCCGATGGCCATCCCTGCCCCAGTGCCCACCCCCAGCATCGCAAACCCGACTCTGCGACGTCTCGCGGAGCAGGCATTCAGTCGCGCTGCCGGGGCGCCGCTGATCGAAGGCAATGCGGTCGAGCTGCTGATCGACGCGCGCGCGGCGTTCGACGCTTGGCTGGTCGCGATCCATGGCGCGCAACGCGCGGTCCTGTTCGAGAACTATATCTTCCGCGACGATGAGCTTGGGCGCGAATTCCGAGACGCGCTGGTCGAGCGCGCGCAAGCGGGCGTGCACATCTGTGTGTTGCGCGACTGGCTCGGTTGTATGGGCCAGTCCCGCGCAGGATTCTGGCAGCCGCTGCTCGCCGTGGGTGGCGAGGTGCGCGTCTACAATCCCCTGCACTGGTCGAGCCCGTTCGGCTGGTTGTCGCGCGACCATCGCAAGTTGCTGGTAGTCGACAACAGCATCGGTTTTGTCAGCGGCATCTGCGTCAGCGGCGTCTGGCTCGGCAACGAGAAACGCAAGATCGCACCTTGGCGCGATACCGCGGTGGCGGTGCGTGGCCCTGCCCTCGCCGACCTCGTCTGCGCATTCGCCGACGCTTGGGCACAGGTTGGCGACGCTCTGCCAAGCGAGCTTCTGGAAGCCTGCAAACGATGCCTGCCGGCGGGACAAGTCGACCTGCGCGTGGTGGCAACTGTGCCCAATATTGCCGGCTTGTATCGACTGGACCAATTGATCGCAGGGATGGCGCGCACCAACTTGTGGCTGACCGATGCCTACTTCGTCGGCGTCGCACCTTACGTACAGGCACTCGCCGCAGCCGCGCGGGACGGCGTTGATGTACGACTGCTGATACCGGGCACGAGCGACATTCCTGCGATCGGAGCGCTCTCGCGCGCCGGGTACCGGCCGCTACTCGAGGCCGGCGTGCGCGTCTTTGAGTGGAACGGTTCCATGCTGCACGCGAAGACCGCCGTCGCGGACAGCCGTTGGGCACGGGTCGGCTCGAGTAACCTCAACCTCGCCAGTTGGCTGGGTAACTGCGAAATCGACATCGCGATCGAGGACGAAGCATTTGCGCATGTGATGGAAGCTCAATATCGGCGTGACCTCGAAAACTCGACCGAGATCGTACTCAAGATGGCGCGCCCTTCGCGCAAGGACGGCGACGTCGACGAAAAGCGTCAATGGCCACGTGCGCAGGGCGGCAGTTCGGGTCGCGCCGCCGCGGGCACCGTGCGTCTGGTGAACACGATCGGCGCTGCAATCTCGAACCGCCGCGTACTCGATGGAGCCGAATCAGGCCCCTTGCTCGGCGCCGGCATCGCCTTGCTCGTCGCGACCATGCTGGCGCTGATCTGGCCACGTCTCATCGCGTGGCCGTTGGCGATACTGGCTGCCTGGATCGGCGTGAGCCTGATCGCGCGCTACTTCAACAAGCACGAGCGCCATCGTAGTGGACAAAGGCAGGATTCCAGTCATTCCGATTCGGCCTAGCGAACGTGCGTATCGAAGGCATCGTCGTCGACGATGGATGTACAACGCTTTGTAGTCGACGCACCTGCTCTGGTACGTGCCATCCGTCGCACGCTGCAAGGAAGGACGATGTCGCTGCGCATTCGCGAATCAAGAGTTGCCGCTCAACGTGTCGATGGCGCAGACTCGAAGATCGACACTTCGGCAACCGGGCGCCATTCGCACCGCCGATCCGCGCGTTCAATTCCATTGATTTGTCCAGTTGCCATGGCTGAGTTCGACTTCAACCCGATCGCCAACCGCGAGGTCTATACACCAACCGCATTGACGCGTTTCGTGCGCGATTTGCTTGAGGACACGCTGCCTTTGATCTGGCTCGAGGGCGAGATTTCGAATTTTTCGCGGCCCGCGTCGGGGCACCTTTATTTCACGCTCAAAGACAGCATGGCGCAGGTGCGCTGCGCGATGTTCAAGCCGCGCAGCACATGGCTGCGGTTCAAACCTGGCGATGGCATCCGCGTACTTGCGCGTGCACGAGTGAGCCTGTACGAGGCGCGCGGCGAATTTCAGCTGATCGTCGAATCGCTGGAGGAAGCCGGCATAGGTGCGCTGCAGCGCGAGTTTGAACAGCTCAAGACCAGGCTTGCGGCCGAGGGATTGTTCGATACCGCCGACAAGCGTCCGATCCCTACCCTGCCACACCGCATTGGCGTCATCACTTCACCAACCGGTGCCGCAGTCCGCGACGTCCTCAGCGTGCTGGCGCGACGTTTTCCCCTCACCCATGTGGAAATCCTGCCAGTGCCGGTGCAAGGCAAGGAAGCACCTGCCGCCATTGTCGCAATGCTAAAAGCCGCATCGAAAGCACGTCGCTACGATGTGCTGCTACTGACTCGCGGCGGCGGCTCGCTCGAGGACCTGTGGGCATTCAACGACGAATCAGTTGCACGCGCGATACGCGCCAGCACTATCCCCGTGGTGGCGGCTATTGGCCACGAGATCGATTTTACGATCGCCGACTTCGCTGCCGACCTGCGCGCGCCGACGCCGTCGGCAGCCGCGGAACTTCTGGTACCCGACGCGATCGAGCTGGCGCATGGCTTCGCGCGCCAGCGCCAGCGCATCGAACAAATGTTGCAACGCACACTGGAGTCGCGCGCGCAACGACTCGATCACCTGCTTTTGCGTCTCGGTACGCAACGACCGCAGGCGCGTCTTGCACGCGCGGCTGAACGCCTGCAGATGCTGAGCCGTCGCCTGGTCGATCGCATGGACAACGGTTTGGAACGCCGCGATGCAAGGCTCGCAAAAGCTCGGACCCGGCTGCAGGCCCAGCACCCGCAGGCGGCGCTAGCGCGCGCGGGCGAGCGAGCGCACGTCGTGCACATGCGCCTGCAAGCTGACGCGGCGCGTGCCATCGAACGCGGCAACTCACGCTTGGGCGAGCTTGCGCGCACCTTGCACGCGGTCAGCCCGTTGGCGACCCTGGATCGCGGTTACGCGATCCTGTTCGAACGCGAGAGCGGTCAGATCGTGCACAGCGTGGCGCAGGCGGCGGCAAGCATCCATCTGCGGGCTCGCGTCGCGGATGGCACGATTGGATTGCGCATCGACAAGGAGTGAACGGCGATCGCACCATTGCGCGTCCCGCGGTGGCGCGACACTCATCTCCATTGCGCATTGCGGCCGCCGCCGCTCCTGCCAAGTCCGCAGCACTGCGACAAGGAGACCACTCATGTTGAACGACAAATATCCCTACTACCTCGCGAACAGACCGCAGCAGCCCAATGCAGCACTCGAGGTCCGTGACAAGTATTCCGGCAAGGTCGCCGCGCGCGTCGCGATTGCGGATGCGAAGGCCATCGACAAGGCGATTGCGGCTGCGGTCAACGCCGAAATACCGATGCGCAAGCTGCCGCCTTACGTACGTCAGAAAATCCTGCAGCATTGTGTCACCCGCTTTCGCGAACGCTTCGACGAACTCGCGCTCGCGCTCTGCATCGAAGCGGGCAAGCCGATCAAGGACGCTGAAGGCGAAGTCACGCGACTGATAGATACCTTCAATGTGGCCGCCGAAGAGAGCGTGCGCATCGACGGCGAGGTCATGAATCTGGAAATCTCGGAACGAGCGCACGGCTATCGCGGATACGTGCAGCGCGTGCCGATCGGCGCCTGCTCATTCATCACGCCGTTCAATTTTCCACTGAACCTGGTCGCGCACAAAGTTGCACCGGCCATAGCTGCCGGTTGCCCCTTTGTGTTGAAACCATCGGAAAAGACGCCGATTGGGGCCTTGATCATTGGCGAGATCCTCGCCGAAACCGATCTTCCCAGAGGCGCCTTTTCGGTCCTTCCTTGCCGCATAGAGGATGCCGATTCTTTTGTCAGCGACGAACGCCTCAAGCTGCTTTCATTCACGGGCGGCCAGGTCGGCTGGGAACTCAAGGCGAGGGCCGGCCGCAAAAAGGTCGTGCTCGAACTCGGCGGCAACGCAGCCTGCATCGTCGATGCGGACCAGAAGGATCATCTCGATCATGTCATTGAGCGACTGATCGTAGGCAGCTATTACCAGTCCGGCCAGAGCTGCATCAAAGTGCAACGCGTATTCGTGCACGAATCGCTGTACGAAACGGTGCGCAAGCGCTTCGTTGCCCAAGCGAGGAAATTGAAAGCCGGGGATCCGAAGAAACGCAGCACCTTCCTCGGTCCCTTGATCGACGAGAATTCGGCAAAGCGACTGGAGATCTGGATCGCCGAAGCACGCAAAGGCGGTGCAAAGGTACTCTGCGGTGGCGGCCGCAAGGGCAATATGCTCGAGGCGACGGTGCTGGAAAACGTTGCGCACGAGGCGAAGATCAATTCACTGGAAGCGTTCGGACCCGTCACCCTGCTCACTCCCTTCAAACGCTTCGACGATGCACTCGCTCTGGCCAACGCCTCCAGCTACGGCTTGCAGGCTGGCGTATTCACCAACGACCTGGCTCACGCGACGCGCGCCTGGGATGAACTGGACGTCGGCGGCGTCATCATCAACGACGTACCGAGCTTCCGCGTCGACAACATGCCCTACGGTGGTGTGAAATTTTCAGGCATTGGCCGCGAGGGCATTCGCTACGCGATGGAAGACATGACTGAACGGCGGCTAATGGTGATTTGCGAGTCCCACTGAGGATTCATGCTGAATTGGGCCTCGCGGTGCTCTTATCCGACAAAGGGCTGATGCCGACTCATCCTTAAGCAGGCTGGTCCTGCGAATATGCTTGCGAGGTCGGCGAACCGAGGGGTATCCGACATGAGCAAGCAAATTCTTGGCGCTTTTCTAGCCACGGCCGGAATGGTCATCTTCATGCCTTCCGTGCATGCGCAGCTTTACGGCGCCAGCGCTAGCCAGAATCAGTTGTACAAACTGGACATGGAGACCGCGGCCGCCATTACGACGATGACGGTGGCTGTGCCCAATCAGACCGTCACTGGCATCGACGCGGTGACGATTGATCCCACCACAAACATCGCGTACGCCGTCGTGACATCGAGCTCCGCGCCGGGTCGCTTGCTGATCTCGGTCGATCTTCCAACCGCCGTCGGCACGGAAATCGGAACTCTCGGCGATGATGTGGCGAGCCTCGCGTTCCGCGCAGACGGCCAGCTTTTTGGCGTCACCGATGCCGGTGCAATCGTTCCCGAAACGCTCTATCTCATCGACAAGACGAATGCGGCAATCACGATGGCCGTTGCGCTCGGTAGTGGCACTGAAAATGGAGTGATCGCGTTCAATCCGCACGACACTGCCTTTTATCACTGGTTCGGTGGCGCTCCCGTCGTCTACGAAAAAGTGGAGAGTGACACGCCCTATGCGGTCACAGGCATACCGATCAACGGGACCACCAGTGGCGAAACCTCGGGTGCCGTATGGGACGAATGCCGCAGCCTTTTCCTGACCTCCAACGTCGGCAGCCAGTTCGCGACGTTCACGACGGATGGAACCGTGTCACCTCCGTTTGGTACTGGGCCTGATGTCATTCGCGGCTTGGCGCTCGTCGGTCCCAATACCTGCGATGTGGACCTCACTGCTTCGTTCGATGTGACGCCGCCAAATCCGCTACCGATCAGCGCCGTCACGTTCACGGCGCAGATCGTCAACACAGGGCCGGCGCGCGCACTTTCGCCAGTGCTGAGCTTCACCTTTCCGCCGAGCATCACCAGCTCCGCCACGACCGGCTGCGCGGAAGACCCTGACGGCGTCCCGACATGCACACTCCCTACCCTGTTTGCGGGCGACAGCGCATCGGTGACCATCGACGCAACCTATAGCGGCGGCGACACCGAAATCGCCACCGTGATGGCAGCGACGGCTTCGCACGATACGGTCACCACGAATAACACCGCCGCCGTCACGCTCGGAGACACGATCTTCATCGACTCCTTCGAGTGCGAGACCGGCTGTATCCCCTGAGTGGAAGCGTCGGGGATGGTTTCATGGCGTATACGCGCGCGGACCGGTGTCGGCGGCGAATGCGCGCTGCATCGCCGCCAATCCCTGCTCGATCATCGTTGCGACGTTCGCTGCGGCATCGTGTGGCAGAAGATCGACAATCCAGACGGCACGTGTGCCACCGTTTTCGTCGAACAGCTGCAGTGAAGCGTTGTGATGCTTAAGGCGTGGCGATTCGATCACTGACCAGGCAATGCGTCTTCGCTGATCGTCGATGTCCACAATCCGTTCGCGCGCGGCGAACCCATTGGCGAACGTGACGGTGCGGACGTCGCCTTCCAGCAACGTGTCAACAACGAATCCGGGCACCAGCTTCGTGTGCAGGGCGCCAGCGTCGGATGCGGCCACCCAAATCAGTTGCGGCGATGCGTCGATCAGGATCTCGCGGTGTATGGAGGCCACGATCTAGGCCCCCTTCAACCTGTTGCGGTTGTGAGTCCGGTATCGGCGGATGGGGCAAGCGTTCACGGCATCTCCTTCGTCGAGGACGAGATTGGATCAGTGCGGCAAGCGTTGCTTGGAAAATCTTGCGTTTTCGCAGGGCTGACCCGGATATTCCGCCAGCTAGCGTATTCCTCCATTGATACCCCATGGAGCGCAAGCGATGACAACATCCCAGCCCACCATCACAACCCGGTGCCCGCGCCACAATCGCTGGTTTGACGCGGCCTCGGTGATCGCGCTGGCACTGTACGCCGGCGCGGAAGCCTCAGCCCACAGCTTCTGTGTGGACACCTCCGCGAAACTGCAACAGGCGTTGACGGATGCCTCCGATGGCGGCGCGTACGTCAACGAAGACAACATCGTCACGATAGTCTTCGGCACCTACCACACCGGCGCCGCGACCGGCGGCGCTCCGTTTTTCTTCCACACGACAAATTCGACGCATGCCATGACGATCTACGGCGGCTTCAGTGCCGCGTGCAGCGGCGAGCGCCATGTGGCGAGCGAGACCGTCCTCGATGGCCAGAGCACTACGCCCGTCATGATCCTGCGCAGCACCAAGGGGAACATCAATGTGACCCATCTGACGTTCGCGAATGGCGAAAGTGATGGACCCGGCGCAGGATTGCAGATCAACTATCTCGTCGGCGTGACGGCGCAAGTCAACGTCGACCACGTGGTCATCCACGACAACCACACCAGCGTCACTGCAGGGGGGCTGTACGCTTCGGGCAGCGGCCCGCCAGGCATGTCGGCTGTCTATGTTTCCAATGTGCTGGTCTACGAAAACACGGCCGACGTCGACTACGGCGGTATTTACATGACCGGTTACGGCAACACCAGCAATGTCCTCAACAGCACGATCACACGCAATCACTCGCCCGCAGGCAATACGGTCGGCGGCGTGTATTGCGGTGGCAGCGCGCTGTGCAACATCTACGACTCGATTGCCTGGAACAACAGCAATGTGGGCATATCGCTCGGCAATGCCGGCGCCCTTGTCTGCGACGACTACGGCACTTTGGGAGGTACGACGCCGGGCTATTCATCCAACAATTTTTCAGTCGCGCCTGCGTTCGTCGATGCCGCCGGCGGTGACTTTCACCTGGCCGCCAACTCGCCGCTGTTCGCGCTGTGCGCCGGGGGCACCGGTACCACCGATCTCGAGGACCGCAACTTCCCCACCAGTGGCCGCGAAGACATGGGCGCTTACGAGGACACGATTTTCATCGCCGGCTTCGAGGAATGAGATCACGGACCGAGAACAGCGCGGCCAGTCCATGCGCGCTTATGCATCGAAACCATTGGCGAAAATCATGTCAACCACCGGTTCGATGTAACGCCAGACGACGCCGTGCGTATGGTCGCCCATGAGGATGACATAGCTGCCGATCGACGCGGCATAGGCGACCGAGGTGCCATAGGGGTTGGAACCGTTGGCGCTGACGGGCGCGCTGTAGTCACGCACCCAATTGCCATCATCGGCAATCAGCGCCCGCGCCTGTGTCGTCTGGACGAACGAGTTGGCGTAAAGATACGCGCCGGTCGCGACGATGTTCGATGTGTTCACACCATTGAATGTACCGGGCCAGTTGCCGGAGACGACCTTGATCCACGTCGCACCTCCATCGGTCGACTTTGCGATGTCGGTCCAGCCCGCTGCGTACCAGGTGCCGTCGGCAATCCTCCACGCTTCGAAACTGCCGTGGACATGTTCGACGTCGCTGACCTTCGTCCATGCCGCTGTGCTGATGGTGCCGTCGCGGAATTTCATCGCCGCCGTGCCACCGACCCGCCCGGCCGTGGTCGTTCGCCAGATGCCGCTGTCGCCATTGTTGCTCTGTGCGATGACGCACCAGGTTGTGCCGGTGATCGGCATCACATAGTGGGACGTGCCGACACCGACCGGCGGCGGATGCACGACCCAGGTGACACCGCCATCCCAGGATTCACCGAACCCGCCGTCGGCATTGTTGATGAAGCCATAGTGGTAGGTGACCAGCACATGATTGGGCGGGTCGTCGGGCAGCACCATCGCGTGATAAAGATCAGTCAGTGTCGGACCAAACGGGTTGTAAGCCGCGAACGCGGTATCGGCGCCCGCCAGGCGCGTCCAGGTCGCCGCACCATCGATTGATTTCCATGCACCGAAAGAACCGTAACCCGCTGGCGAATACAATGTGGGCAGACCCGCCGGTGCGCGCGCCGGATTCGGATCGATGCTGAATCCCCAGGGATTACCGTGCATCGTGGTGTTGTTGCGCACTTCCCAGGTGTCGCCGAAATCCGTCGTGCGCAGCCACTTGATCGCGCGCCCGTCGTTGTTGCCGGCGCCCAGATAGAAGGTTCCGGGATTGACCGGGTCTGCAACCAAGCTCTGGATGTAGTCGCCGTCGGACACATCGGGATCACCCCCGTTTAGCGCCGCCAGCGTGATCGGCTGCCAGACGCCCGGCGTTCCGGCGGGACCGTCCGCATCCGAAATGGACGTTGCCGCAAACGACGCGACCAGCATCAGCGCCGCTGGAACAAACGACGATTGCATCATGATGTGGACTCGACAGGCACTATGGCGTCCGACTCTGGGGCTGCATGCCCAAATGTTCCATGACGCAGCGCGCAATTCGCGCCGATCGCGGCCAGCGCCGTCGCTTTTGCCTGATACAGTGCGCGGACCGACTCGGGAGTGACCCATGCAATCGCGTTCTTGGCGCAACGTTGCGGCATCGGCGGCACTCACCTATGGACTCATCGCCAGCGCGGCGGCAATTGCGCAGATTGATGTCGTCACCGAACGTTATGAGGCCAGCCGCCTCGGCGCAAACCTGCAGGAGACCCAGCTCACCACGTCGAATGTCAACGCGACGAACTTCGGCAAGTTGTGGGCGTACACGGTCAGCGGTTCGGTCTATGCGCAACCTCTCTACGTGCGCAACGTCGCAATTCCCGGTCAAGGCATCCACAACGTGGTCTACGTCGTCACGATGAACGACTGGGTCTATGCGTTCGATGCGGATTCGAACGCCGACACGCCTTTGCTGTCGCTCGATCTGACCACCGAAGTATCCGGCTCGACGTCGATACCGATCATCGCCATCCTCGGTTACAACGACAACATCATCGGCAATGTCGGCATTGAGAGCACGCCGCAAATCGACCTTGCCAGAAACACGATGTACCTCGTCGCGCGTACGCGCGAGATGGGTGCAAACTGCGGTCCGAAAAATCCCACGTTCTGCCAGCGTTTGCACGCGATCGACATTTCCACACTCGCGGAGAAAAGGGGCAGTCCGGTCACGCTTGGCGGCAGCGTGCCGGGCAACGGCAACGGAAGCGTCGCCGGCGTGCTCAGCTTCGACCCGAAGATCGAGGACCAACGCGCGAGCCTCGCGTATTCGAATGGCCGCATCTTCATTGCCTGGGCCGCGCATAGCGACCAGTTCGAATATCACGGCTGGGTAATGGCTTACGACGCAGCAACCCTGCAGCAGACTGCGATCTGGTGCTCGACGCCGGATGGCACCGCGTTCAATGGCGGCGGTATCTGGATGGCGGGTCGCGCACCTGCGGTGGATGCACAGGGCAACGTGTACTTCATCACCGGCAATGGTACCTACGACCACAACACCGGCAACTTCGGCGAATCCATCGTGAAGTTCGGCGCCACCGCGGACACGCCGATGCTGGACTGGTTCACGCCGTCCAACTACAACACGCTCAACAACGGCGACGCGGACCTCGGCGGTTCCGGCCCGATCCTGCTGCCGGGCACCGATCTCATCGTCGGCGCGGGCAAGAGCGGCGTGTTCTACGTGACCCATACGACGGCTCTCGGACACGACTCGGCCAACGACATGAATATCGTTCAGACCTTCACCAATGGCGGTCAGCAGATCAAGGGTGGACCGGTTTACTGGGATCGTCACGACAACGCGGATCCCTGGATGTATGTATGGTCGGATGGTCACAATCGAATGAAGGCGTATCGCTTCAACCCCGCGACCTCGCTGTTCGATACCACACCCGTTTCACAAACCACGCTATTTTCCAACTCCGGAGGCGCCGGCGGCGTGCTTAGCCTGTCCGCCAATGGAGCCAGCGCAGGATCCGGCATCCTTTGGTCGTCGATGGCGTTCAGCGGTTCGGATCCGAACAGCGGCATCCATCCCGGTGTCTTGCGCGCGCTCGACGCGGGCGACCTTACCCATGAATTGTGGAACTCCGAGCAGAACAGTGCGCGGGACCGCATGGGCAACTGGCCCAAGTTCAGTCCGCCCACCATCGTTGGCGGACGTGTGTACATGGGTTCGTTCCCGAACGACGGGGTCGGCACGACGAAAGTCAGTGCGTACGGCGTCTTGCCAACTGCGGATTTTTCCATGACGGTGACACCGTCAAATCCCGGCATCCATGCGGGCGACAGCGTCGCCTACACCATCGCCGTGGACTTCGTGCAGGGCTTTTCCGGGACGGTGCATCTCGACGTCACGGGCCTGCCGCCGAACGCGAGCGCACTCTTCGCGGCCAACGACTTCAGCGCACCTGCCAGTACCACGCTGACCGTGCAGACCGACGCAGGGATGCCGGCGGGTCTGAATCTGCTGAGTATTTCTGCTACGGACGGCACGCTCACGCATACAGCCAGCGCTGGCCTGCACACCACCCCGGCAGTGGCCGGTGCTGGCACGATCAGCGTGGAATTTGTCGGAACTGGCGCGCCCATGCTCGCGACCGAAACCGCTGGCGTCCTCGCGGCGCCAAACTGGAACACGGCTATTGGCGCGAGCGGTTCAGCACTCGCATTGATGGATGAGACCGGCACCTCGACCGCAGCCACGATCGCGTGGAATGCGCCAGGTCAATGGAAGTCCGGCATTGCTGACACGGCCGGGGATTTTCGCCTCATGAACGGATATCTCAATGCATCAGGCGGCGCGACCAACGTAACCATCAGCGGCCTGCCCGCGGATGCCGCTGGCAACTACGTCTATGTGTATGCCGATGGCGACAACCAGGCGCAGGCGCTGACCGGTAACTACGCCATTACAGGCGCGGCCGGCCTGCAGCCATCAATTTCGATGACGGATCCCGCCAATACGAACTTCGACGGCACCTATGTGCGCGCCGACAATGGCGCCGGCAACTATGCCGTATTTTTCACTTCCGGCACCAGC
>JBDSNK010000262.1:0-7160 GCA_039915385.1 Dokdonella sp. | reverse complement strand
GACGTTCTTGATCGCGGTGCGAACCATCGAACGCGCGCTCGCGTTGCGCTGGCGGTGCTGCTCGGACTGGCGCGCACGCTTCTTCGCGGATTTGATGTTGGCCAAGGTAGAACTCCAATGAACGGGTGCGGAAAAAGACCCGGAATTATGCCGATATTGCACCGCAGCGTCAATGCAGTTCGTTGTTGCCACATCTGCAGCTCCGAATCGACGGTAGCTGCCGCGTGAGCCGCCCCAGCCTGCTCCGCTCAATGCTGAGTTTCAGCGGCGGTACCTTCATTTCGCGGATCCTCGGCTTGGTGCGCGAACAAGCGATCGCCTACGCATTCGGCGCCAATGCGGCGACGGATGCGTTCTGGGTCGCTTTTCGCATTCCGAATTTCCTGCGCAGGCTGTTTGCCGAAGGATCGTTTTCGGTTGCCTTTGTGCCGGTCTTCACCGAAATCAAGGAAACGCGTCCGCACGCGGAGCTGAAGCAATTGATCGCGCGCACGGCGGGTACGCTCGGCGGCGTGCTCCTGCTGGTCACCGCGCTCGGCATGATCGGCGCCGGTTGGGTCGCCGCGGGATTTGCGCCTGGCTCAATCGACGAGCCGCAGAAATTCGCGCTGACCACGGACCTGCTGCGCGTGATGTTCCCGTTCCTGCTGTTCGTATCGCTGACGGCCCTGGCGGGTAGCGTGCTCAATAGTTTCCACCAGTTCATGCTGCCCGCACTTACTCCGGTGGTCATGAATCTGTGTGTGATTGCAGGCGCGCTATGGTTCGCGCGCTATTTCGACGTGCCGATCATGGCATTGGGCTGGGCGATCCTCGTCGCGGGTGTCTTGCAATTGCTGGTGCAGATGCCGGCGCTGGCGAAGCTCGACCTGCTCGCGTTGCCACGCTGGGGTTGGCGCGATCCGGATGTGCGCCGCATCCTGACTCTGATGGTGCCGACCCTGTTCGGTTCTTCGGTTGCTCAGATCAACCTGCTGCTCGACACGTTGATCGCATCGTTCCTGATCACCGGCTCGCAAACGTGGCTGACCCAGACAGATCGCCTGCTCGAATTTCCGCTCGGGATATTCGGCGTCGCGCTCGGCACGGTGATCCTGCCGTCACTGTCCCGCCATCACGTGAGCACTGATCGTGAAGGATTCGCGAAGGCGCTCGATTGGGGTCTGCGCACTGCGTTGCTGATTTCCGTCCCGGCGATGCTGGCTTTGGTGCTGTTGACGAAGCCACTCCTCGCAACCTTGCTGCAGCATGGTCGATTCACCGCACATGACGTGGACATGGCATCGCTGTCGCTGTCCGCGCTGTCATTCGGCCTGCCCGCATTCGCGCTGGTGAAGGTGGTCGCGCCCGCGTTCTATGCGCGCCAGAACACGAAGACGCCGGTGCGGGCCGGCATCGTTGCGATGGTCGCGAACATGGTGATGAACATTTTGTTCGTCGGTTTGCTGTTCCATCTGTGGCATCGGCCCGAGGATCTCGCCGATGGCTGGCTTGCGGCGATAGCGAAGGTGCCCGGCCTGCACATGGGACTTGCACTGGCGAGTGCACTGGCGAGCTACCTCAATCTCGCGCAGCTCTGGTTGGCGCTGCGCCGCGATGGCATCTACGTGAGCCAGCCTGGTTGGGGCATGCACCTCACGCGCCTTGCCGTGGCCTGCGTTGCCATGGTGGTCGTGCTCGGCATCGGAATGTGGCACTGGCCTGACTGGAGCGCATGGGACACCTCGGCGCGGATCATGCGGCTGGGTGTCCTGGTGGCAGCCGGCGGCGGCACTTTCGTGACCACGTTGTTTGCCTGCGGATTTCGACTGCGTGACTTGCGAGCCGTGTAGAAGCTCCGTCAGCCACGATGTTTTGGGAGCCAAGGCATCGCAGCAAAAGCCGCTCCAATGCCGCTGACGGCTATACTTCGCCGATGAGCCTGCTTTTCCGGGATGTTGCGGGGCCTGCCCTGGCGCCGCGCGGCAGCGTGTTGTGCGTGGGTGCGTTCGATGGCGTGCACCTTGGCCATCGCGCGCTGCTCGCGCGCGTGCGCACGCGCGCGGTCGCCCTGGATTTGACGCCGTTGGCGATCAGCTTCGAACCGATCCCGCGCGAATTCTTTGCCCGCGGCGCTCCGGTGCCGCGCATTGCGAGTGTGCGCGAGAAGATCCAGGGGCTTGCAACAGGCGGCATGTCGTCGGTGCTGATGCTGCGCTTCGACGCCGCATTGGCTGCGACAAGCGCCGAGGATTTCATCGAACAGGTGCTCGTGCGTCGCGCGGGCGTGCGTGAAGTCTGGGTTGGTGCGGATTTCCGCTTCGGTCATGCGCGACGCGGCGATATCGATATGCTGCGTCGGTGTGGGGCGCAGCGCGGCTTCGCGGTCGAAACGATGCCCGATATCGCCATCGATGGCGAGCGGATCAGCAGCACGGCGATTCGCATGCACCTGGTCGCTGGCGAGTTCGACGCCGCTGCGCGCCTGCTGGGCCGGCGTTTTGCCATCGGCGGGCATGTCGTGCGTGGTGCGCAACTCGGTCGCAAGCTCGGCTACCCGACCGCGAATATCCGCCTCGGCAAGCGCACGTCACCGGTCGGGGGTATCTTTGCGGTGCGCGTACACGGGATTGCGGACTGGGCGCTGCCGGGTGTCGCCAGTCTCGGTGTGCGACCGACTGTGAACGGTACAGAACCGCTGCTGGAAGCGCATTTGTTCGACTTCGATGCCGACCTGTACGGTTGCCGCATCAACATCGAGTTCGTACAGAAGTTGCGCGATGAGGAAAAATTCGATGGCCTCGACGCGATGGTGCGGCAGATCGACCGCGATGCCGAGCAAGCGCGCGCAGTTCTGCGCGGTGCAAACACAGAAATCTCCGGAGCGAATGCGTGAGCAAGGATTACAAAGACACGATCAACCTGCCGAAGACCGAGTTCGCGATGAAGGCGGATCTCGCCAAGCGCGAGCCTGGCATGCTCGCCGCATGGGAAATGGCCGATCGCTATGGCGAGATCCAGCGCGAGACTGCGCATCGCGAGCATGCATTCATTCTGCATGACGGTCCCCCGTACGCGAATGGCGTGATTCACATCGGGCACGCGGTCAACAAGGTCCTCAAGGACATTGTCGTCAAGTCGAAGTTGCTCGCAGGGTTTCGTTCGCCGTACGTGCCTGGCTGGGATTGCCACGGTTTGCCGATCGAGATCGCGGTCGAGAAGGATGTCGGCAAGGTTGGCCAGAAGGTCGATGCGGCGACATTCCGCGCGAAGTGCCGTGAATACGCGACGAAGCAGATCGACCTGCAGCGTGCCGACTTCAAGCGACTCGGCGTGCTTGGCGATTGGGAAAATCCCTATCGCACGATGGATTTCAAATACGAAGCCGACATGATCCGCGCGCTCGCGAAGATCCATGCGAACGGTCACGTCGTGCGCGGTTTCAAGCCGGTGCACTGGTGCTTCGATTGCGGCTCGGCGCTGGCCGAAGCGGAAATCGAGTACGCGGACAAGCAGTCGCCTGCGATCGATGTGGCCTACGATGCGATCGATCCGAAAGCGCTTGCAGCGAAGTTCGGCGTGACAGTGGGTGACGACGATATCGTTGCCGTGCCGATCTGGACGACCACGCCGTGGACACTGCCGGCGAGCGTCGCGGTAACGCTTGGCCCCGAGCTCGAATACGCGCTCGTCGAAGGCCCTTCGCGCAATGGCAAGCGCGTGTTGCTGGTGCTCGCCGAGGCCTTGGTAGCGAGCGCACTCGCACGGTATGGCGTAGAGCACCTCAGTGTTCTCGGTCTGGCGAAGGGTTCGATGCTCGAGGGCGCGACGCTGGGTCATCCGTTCTACGATCGCGAGATTCCGATCATCCTCGGTGACCACGTCTCCGCCGAAGACGGCACCGGTGCGGTGCACACCGCGCCCGGTCATGGCGTCGAGGATTTCGCGGTCGGCCAGAAATACGGGCTGGTCGAGAAATATCCGGCCAACGTTCTGAATCCCGTTGGTGGCAACGGCGTCTATCTGCCCGGCACGCCTATCTTCGAAGGCCAATATCTCTGGAAGGCGAACGACACCATCGTCGAATTGCTGCGCGAGCGCGGCGTGTTGCTCGCATCAGCAAAGATCACGCACAGCTATCCGCATTGCTGGCGCCACAAGACGCCGGTCGCGTTTCGCACGACGCCGCAGTGGTTTATCGGCATGGAAGTCGCGGGGCTGCGTGACGCGGCGCTGAAGTCGGTGCGCGACGACGTCGACTGGTTCCCGGCATGGGGCGAGGAACGCATCGCCGGCATGGTCGCGGGTCGGCCGGACTGGTGCATCTCGCGTCAGCGGACCTGGGGCGTCCCGATTGCGTTGTTCGTCGACAAAGCGACCAAGCAGCCGCATCCACGCAGTGTCGAATTGATGGAGCAGGTTGCGCGGCGCGTCGAAAAGGATGGTGTCGATGCGTGGTACGCCCTCGACGCCGCCGAGCTGCTCGGTGCCGAGGCGGACGCCTACGAAAAAGTCGTCGACATCCTCGATGTCTGGTTCGATTCGGGCGTCACCCACTGGTGCGTGCTCGACCAGCGCGCGAACCTCGCGCGCAAACCGGGCGACAAGGTCATGTACCTCGAAGGTTCGGATCAGCATCGCGGCTGGTTCAACACCTCGTTGCTAACCGCTACCGCGATGCACGGCCGTGCGCCTTATGACGTGGTGCTGACCCACGGTTTCGCGGTCGATGCGCAGGGACGCAAGATGTCCAAGTCGCTCGGCAACGTGGTCGCGCCGCAGAAGGTTGTCGATGCGCTCGGTGCCGACGTGCTGCGCCTGTGGGTCGCGTCGACCGACTATCGCAACGAAATGTCGGTATCCGACGAAATCCTGAAACGCGTAGCCGACTCCTATCGCCGCATCCGCAATACGGCGCGCTTCCTGCTCGGCAATCTCGACGGCTTCGACCCGTTGAAACATCTGTTGCCGGTCGATCAATGCCTCTTGCTTGACCAGTGGGCGATACAGCAGGCGCATGACGTTCAGCAAGCGGTGATCGCCGCGTACGCACGGCATGATTTTCCCGAGATCGTCGCGCGCGTGCAGAATTTCTGCACCAACGAACTGGGTTCGCTCTATCTCGACATCACCAAGGATCGCCTGTACACGATGCAGGCCGACAGCGTCGGCCGACGCAGCGCGCAGAGTGCGATGTATCGCATCGTGGAAGCACTCGTGCGCTGGATTGCGCCGCTCCTTTCCTTCACGGCGGAGGAAATCTGGCCGCTGATTCCCGGTGCGCGTGGCGAATCGGTGCTGTTTGAAACCTGGTACGACGGCCTCGCGGCAACGCAGGGAACGCCGGAGCAGCGCAAGTTCTGGAGTGACCTGCTCGCGATCCGCACCGGCGCCTCGCGTCTGCTCGAAGGCATGCGTGCCGCGGGAGCGATTGGCGCTTCGCTGCAGGCGGATGTCGTCGTTCACGCCGATGCGGCGACGCGTGCTCGCTACGTTGAAGTGGCCGATGAGCTGCGTTTTTTCTTCATCACCTCGAATCTTGCATGGGCCGATCTTGCCGTCCGTCCGGATCCGACCGAACGCACGGATGTGCACGGCGTCGAGATCGAGGGCGCTGAAGTCTGGGTCGCGGCGAAACCGAGTGACGCGCAGAAATGTATCCGCTGCTGGCACTACCGTGCGGATGTCGGCACGCATGCGGAACATGCGGAAATTTGCGGGCGGTGCGTTGACAATGTCGACGGCGCTGGCGAACTGCGGCGGTGGTTCTGATGACGTCCAAGCCGAGCGCGCTGTCGTGGCTTTTGCTTTCGCTGCTGGTCATCGTGTTCGACCAACTGACCAAGCACATCGTGTTGATCCAGTTGCAGCCGTACGTGCCGCATCCGGTGATCCCGGGTTTGCTGAACTGGACGCTGGCGTTCAATTCGGGTGCTGCTTTCAGCTTCCTCGCCGGTGCCGACGGTTGGCAACGCTGGTTGTTCGCCACCCTCGCGATCGGCGTCAGCTTGATGCTGGCGTTCTATCTGTCGCGCACGCCGCGACGTGACTGGCGCAACGCGGCGCCATTCGCCTTGATAATCGGCGGTGCGCTGGGCAATCTGATTGATCGGTTGCGTTTCGGTCAGGTCACCGATTTCATTCAGGTCTATCATCAGGACTGGGCGTTTCCTGCGTTCAATATCGCCGACTCGTCCATCTCGATCGGTGCGGCCCTGCTGATCCTGTTTGGATTCGCGAGTAGGAAAGTCGCGGACGCTGGCGGATAATCGCGGCATGGAAATCCTGCTCGCCAATCCCCGCGGATTCTGTGCCGGCGTCGACCGCGCGATCGAGATCGTCGAACGTGCGCTGGAGACTTTCGGTGCGCCAATCTATGTGCGCCACGAAGTCGTGCATAACCGTTTCGTGGTCGACAAGCTGCGCGGGCAGGGCGCGGTGTTCGTCGACGAACTCGCCGAAGTGCCGGATGGTTCCACCGTTATCTTCAGCGCGCACGGCGTCTCGCAGGCGGTGCGTGGCGAGGCCGGCGACCGCGGCCTGCGCGTGTTCGATGCGACCTGTCCCCTGGTGACCAAGGTGCACATGGAAGTTGCGCGCCACGGCAAGGCCGGGCGCGATGTCGTGCTGATTGGCCACGCCGGTCACCCCGAAGTCGAAGGCACGATGGGGCAGTGGGATCGCAACAATGCAGGTGCAATCCATCTGGTCGAGACGCCGGAATGCGTTGCGCACTTGCAGCCGCGTGACTCCAAGCAAATCGCGTTTGCGACGCAGACGACCCTGTCAATCGATGACACGCGTGTCGTGATCGAGGCGCTGCAGAAGCGCTTTCCGTCGATCCAGGGGCCGCGCCACGACGACATCTGCTATGCGACGCAGAATCGCCAGGACGCGGTGCGCAAGCTCGGTCAACAATGCGATCTGGTCCTCGTGGTCGGCTCGCCAAACAGTTCCAATTCCAATCGCTTGCGCGAACTGGCCGAGAAGCAGGGCGTGCCAGCCTTCCTCATCGACGGCGCCGCCGATATCCGTCCCGAGTGGCTCCAAGGACGCACCCGCATTGGCGTCACTGCCGGCGCGTCTGCTCCCGAAAGCCTGGTTCGCGACGTCATCGCGCGGTTGCACGATGCAGGTGCCGCCGGTGTGCGCGAACTCGACGGCGAGCCTGAAAACGTGAC
>JBDSNK010000203.1:0-6411 GCA_039915385.1 Dokdonella sp. | reverse complement strand
GGGAGAACGCCATGCAAACCGACAATCGCGCACTCACGCTACGGTGGATGGAAGACAACTGGAACCGGCGTCGAGATGCGGTGATCGAGGAACTGCTCGATGCGCACGCCGTCGGCTACATGGAAGGTGTGGTTGTTCGCGGGCCGGCGGAATTTCGCGTCGCGCGCAGCGAACTGCTCGCCGCCTTTCCCGATGTGCACATGGATATTGAAGCGATCATTTCCGAGGACGATCTTGTCGCCATCCGCTGGCGCGTGAGCGGAACGCATACGGGCGCAGCATTGGGACTCAAACCAAGCGGCAGAACCTTCAGCGCAGTTGGATCGACGTAGCTGCGTTTTGCCAACGGCAAGATCATCGAGGGGCACGACACCTGGAATCAGGGCGCGCTGATGGCATCGCTAGCGACGTAGCCGACGTCAAGTCGAGCGGTCGTTTCAAGGAAGCATCCTGAGCTCGACGACCGCACGCCGGGCAACGTCTGCTCAACGGACGCGGAGCGCGCTGAGAAAGATTTCGCGCGCAAAGTCGTCCCGGATCTGAAGTCGCAGGTCGTCTACAAATGCCGCCGGACATCCCTGCAACCGCAGCAGCGCATGACACGGGCAGTTGAGTCTCAGCCAGCCCGCACCGTCTTTTCGCGATACATCGCCTGATCCGCCTCACGCAGCGCGGCCTCAGGATCACCCTGCGGTGGCAGGTGCGCACTGCCGAAGGAGAAGTCGATTCGCGGTGCTTCGGCCGTTGTCGCACGCAGACGTGCGCGCACGTCGTCGATGCGTTTCGCGATTCTGGCGTGCTCGAGCTCCGGTGCAACCACGATGAACTCGTCACCCGCATAGCGGATCACGCGATCACCGGCGAGGAAACTTTCGCTCAACGTGCGTGCGAAACGCACCAGGCACGCGTCGCCGACGTGATGGCCATGGAGATCGTTGACCTTCTTGAAGTCGTCGAGGTCGAAGAACAGGATCGTTGCACCGTTGGCTTGCGCCTCGTGCAGCATGGTCGGCAGCGCGCGACGGTTGAATACGCCGGTAAGCTGATCGCGATCGAGCAACGTGTGCAGTTCTTCCTGCGCCGATCTCAGCTCGCCATTGGCTTGGGTCAGTTCCTGCTGGATCGCTCCATAGAGCGTGAGCACACACCCCAACGCGATCACCCACTCCGCGCCGGTGTCGAAGGAAGAATGCGAGGCGAGGAAGATGGGCAGCGACGAAGCACCCAAGGCATCTCCCGTCGACCAATGCACCGCATACGCGGCCGCTTCTGCCGCTGCAAGCGCGGAACGTATGGCGAATCCGGTCGCGAGCCAGCCATACGCCCGTTCCTTGCGCCGGATCAGAAACACGGCGCTCGCACCCAGACACACGCAGATCACGACGGCCTGGACCAGTCCCAACGGGTCGATGGATCGAATCACAGCGCCACCGACGATCGAGAAGACCGCTGCCGAAACGATCTGTTTGCCACGCGAAACAGGGGGCGGTCGTTGCACGGCGAAACCGATTGCGCCGTCGACGAGCAGCAGGATGAACATCGTCTTGGCAAAGAGGTATAGCGAGATGGTCAATGCGAATGGCCAACTTCCGCCCGGCTGCCACAACCAGAAGGCAATCGTGACGAGCAAGGCAGCCAGGTTCGCCAGCCAGGCATTCACCCACACGCGCAGCTCGGCGCGGCCGAGAGAATGCGCGAGCGCAACGAAAAAACCCGCGATCATCAAGTCGGACGTGGCCTGGACAAGGGTGCTCCAGCGCCACAACAACAGTTCCATACGAGCGCCCCCTGGCACGCCGTATACGTAAACCTTCCCCTGGCGCGGCGCTACGTCATCAAGCCCTTGACCGGCTCACTCTATCGCCTGACTGCATCGCGTGGCAATTGCACATGCAAACGGATGTTGCCGTTGGGAATGGCGCACGCGTGACCACGCCGGGGGCATGCATGCACTTCGATCAATAAAGCGATTGATGCGCGCCCAATCGAGCCGCACAGCGTGCGCAGCCGGCTGAACCTGAGGAATAGCGCGAGGGAACTTGCCGTGGATCCGACAGCGACATCCATGCGGACGGCACGATTCACACATTGCTGTCTGTTGTCAAAGCGAGCCATCCCGCTGACTCTTCCCTGCGGCCTGCATTCCGATCGCGCTGATGGCGATTCGGCACACTGCGAGCCCGTCGGCAACGGCACGTCGGAAGGCCCAGGCACGCCGAATGCCCCCCGCGCACGGCAACGGGCATTGTGGACCCACTGCCACGCCTGACCTCACCCGCTGTAGCCGGTATACTCCGCGTCTTTGCGCCGCGCCTGCGGCCAACAACCCCCACTATTTTTCGCGCCTTTGGCGCGGCCCCCGAATGAACCCGAATTTCCTCGATTTCGAACAGCCCATCGCCGACCTGGACGCCAAGATCCAGGAGCTGCGCCGTGCCAGCCATGGCCAGGCGTTCAACATCGAGGACGAAGTCGGTACGCTCGAGGGCAAGCTCAAGGTCAAGACGGCGGAGATCTTCCGCAACCTGACCCCGTGGCAGGTCGCGCAGGTTGCGCGCCATCCTGCGCGGCCATACACGCTCGACTACATCGGCGTGATCTGCGAAGAATTCCACGAGCTTGCCGGCGACCGCGCCTATGCCGATGACGCCGCCATCGTCGGCGGCCTTGCGCGAATCAATGGTCGCAGCATGATGGTGATCGGTCATCAGAAAGGCCGCGATACCAAGTCGAAGGTCCGTCGCAACTTCGGCATGCCGCGACCGGAGGGCTATCGCAAGGCCTTGCGCCTGATGCACATGGCCGAACGCTTCAAGCTGCCGCTACTGACCTTCATCGACACCCCTGGCGCCTACCCCGGCGTCGGCGCCGAAGAGCGTGGCCAGAGTGAGGCGATCGCACGCAATCTGCAGGAGATGGCCGCCTTGCACGTACCCATCATCTGCAACGTGATTGGCGAAGGCGGCTCCGGCGGAGCACTCGCGATCGGCGTCGGCGATTGCACCAACATGCTCGAATACAGCACCTATTCGGTAATCACGCCGGAGGGCTGCGCGTCGATCCTGTGGAAGACCGCCGCGCGCGCGAAGGATGCCGCGGAAGCGCTCGTTCTGACCGCACCGCGCCTGGCAGAATTCGGGCTGGTCGACAAGGTCGTGCGCGAACCGCTCGGCGGCGCACACCGCAATCCACGGGGTATGGCGGTGCGTCTGAAGGCGATCATCCTCAACCAGCTCGACGAACTCGAAGCACTCGGTACACCGACCTTGCTCGAACGCCGTTACGATCGTTTGCGCAGCTATGGCGCATTCACCGGCGATTGATTGTCGGCATCGTATCCTGCGTCATTACCCATAGACGCTGATCGATGAGCGCGGGTCGCATAGCCGCGGCGCATTGCCCATGTACAGCAAACCATCGTCCATCGCACGCCAGATCGGATCTGCATCGTTCGCGCTGTTGTGCGTCGCTGCTTCATCGCTTGCATGCCGCCCCTTGCGCGCAGCGCTCGCACTCGAAGAAGAAGGTGTCGTCGACGCCGCTTCGCTGGTCGAACCGGCGCTGCTGTCCGGCCCCGGTTTCAGCGTCGATCCTCACGTCGAGTTGCGCGGCTACATGGCGCACTTCACTCTCGACACGCCAGTCGGCCCGCTGACGGCAGAGAGCGTCGAATTGCTCGCCGAACGCGAGGCAGAACTTCCCGCACTCGATGCGCTCGACAAGGCGACGCGTTCCGACGCATTCCTGCACGCGGCCGGCAACCGACTCGCCGATACCGGCAAGATGCTCGGCAATATCGTGATGCATCCCGTTAACACCGTGCTCGGCATTCCTGCCGGCGTCGCGCGCTATTTTGGCGACCGCTTGCGCAAACTGGGCAATCAGGCTCAGACCGTCTCGGACCGAACGGCACGTACCCTCGGCAATCACGGCAATCCGTATCCTTCCGATGAAGGGCCGATGACGGACGCGCGCGAGGATGCGACGTCTGCCGCACCCAAAGCGAAGAAGCACTGGTATTCGCGCATCTCCAGCGAAGTCGAGCGAGAGATCAAGCGCCAGCTCAAGTACAGCGAGGTCAAGCGCGATCTCGCCGAACGTCTCGGCATTGATCCCTACAACGGCAACCCGTACGTGCAGGCGCGTCTGTCGAGTCTTGCCTGGGTCGGCAGCAGTGGCAACTTCAGCGCGGGCACTGCACTCGGGACCGTCGGCGGCGTCGGAGCCACGCTGCTGAGCCAGGGCAGTCGAATCAACGATGTCGTGTGGAAACTCTCTGCAGACGACTTGCGTGCACGCAATGACGCTCGTTTGCGCGGCTACTGTCGCGACGAGCTGCTGATTCGACAGTTCCTGCGCCGTGGTGCGTTCTCGCCGACCCTGCAGACGGGCCTTGCGGATGCGCTCGATGCGCTCAAACCCGCTTCCGGCGGCGACGCCCTGCTTGAACTCGGGATGACGGCAAACTCAGAACTGGAAGCGCGTTTCCTCGTCAACGCGTTGCGCATGATCGCCGCCTATCTGGGCGCGCGCGCCAAGGGCGGCGCGCTGTTGTCGATTGGCGCAGGACTCGCCTACGCCAGCAGCGATGGTGAATTGATTCTTCCGCTGCCAGTCGATCAGCTCGGCTGGACCGCCGAAGTGCGTGACTTCGTCGACCGCAAGGAATTCCGCGTGCGCACCAAGACCGCGTTGATCGGCGGCAAAGCCAGTCTGCCTGCGCGCCGCGGACTCGGAGAACGCGGCTGGAGCATCGTCACGCGAGCGCGTTGGCCAGGCTCGCCTCCGTACGCGAAGGACGGCGAGCCTTCTGGCGTGGACCTGGACGAGTAGACCCGGCGTCGCGGTCGCGAACCTGCCGAGCGATGCAGCAGGTGGTCGGCATCTGCCGACCACCCCTTCACTAGCGTCAATCCGTCTCGAACTCGATGCCGCCGACGACGCCGGCAACGAGATTGTAGAGCGCGGCGACGATGACGCCACCGATGAAACCGCAGATGCCGTACATGATCGGCAGGATGATGACCATGCTGAAACCCATCGCCCCCATGCCGGCGCCTGCGTTGCCGGCCAGACTGCTGAACATCGAACCAAACAGCGCGAAGATGACGCCGAAGATCAAGCCGAACAGCACTCCGAAACAGCCCTGGAATATGCCCAGTTTCAGCACACCGACTTTCTTGATGACCATCTCACCCTCCCCAAGTTGAGTTGCATCGATGCGACGCAAACGGCCGCGGAGGCAGCGTAGTCGTCGCACCCAGATCCCGCAAGCCGTCGTGCACCCTCCCACCTGCGCAGCGGATGACGGACAATGCGCACCTTCCTTTGCCGCCGGAACCGCCATGGAACACGCTGCCCGCAGCCGCTTCGAATCCGAACTCGCGTCGATCCGCGAGCAGGGACTGTACAAGACCGAGCGCGTTATCACGACGCCGCAATCGGCTGCGATCAAGACCACCGACGGGCGCGAAGTACTGAACTTCTGCGCCAACAATTACCTCGGCCTCGCCGATCATCCGGACATCATTGCCGCGGCAAAGGACGCGCTCGACACGCACGGCTTCGGGCTCGCTTCGGTGCGTTTCATCTGCGGCACGCAGGACCTGCACAAGCAGCTGGAAGCAACCATCTCGCGATTCTTCGGCACCGACGACACGATCCTCTACACCAGCTGCTTCGATGCGAATGGCGGCTTGTTCGAGACCATCCTCAATGACGAGGACGTGGTCATCTCCGACGCGCTCAACCACGCCTCGATCATCGACGGCATCCGCTTGTGCAAGGCCGAGCGTCGCCGCTACGCGAACAGCGACATGGCGGAGCTGGAAAAGCACCTCGCCGAAACCCAAGGCAAGCGCACGCGCCTGATTGCGACCGATGGTGTCTTTTCGATGGACGGCTATATCGCCAGGCTCGACCAGATCGTCGCGCTGAAGAACAAGTACAACGCACTGCTGATGGTCGACGACTCGCACGCGACTGGCTTCGTTGGTCCGACTGGACGCGGCTCCGCCGAACTGCACGGCGTGATGAGCGAAGTGGACATCTTCACATCGACGCTGGGCAAGGCGCTTGGTGGCGGTTCCGGCGGCTTCACCAGCGGTCGCCAACCGATCATCGACTTGCTGCGTCAACGCTCGCGACCGTACCTGTTTTCCAACACGCTGCCGCCACCACTGGTTGCCGCGTCGATCAAGGTGTTCGAGATGCTGTTGACCAGCACCGCCTTGCGCGACAAGGTCAACGACAACGCGCTGTATTTCCGCAAGCGCATGACCGACGCCGGCTTCGACATCCGCCCCGGCACGCATCCGATCGCACCGGTAATGCTCGGCGACGCCAAGCTCGCGCAGACGTTCGCGCAGGAACTGCTCGCCGAAGGCATCTACGTGATCGGATTCTTCTTTC
>JBDSNK010000194.1:0-5509 GCA_039915385.1 Dokdonella sp. | reverse complement strand
CGCGCAGCAGCGCGGAACGCGGAGCGTACCTGGTCAGGATCACTGCCCCAGGAGCCGCCACGCACCACACGGCGCTCGCATCCTGGGTTGACCCAGGCGGCGCTGTCGCGCGGCGCGCGCACGTAGTTGTCGTGCCAGCAATCCTCGACCCATTCCGACACGTTGCCTTCCATGTCGAAGAGGCCAAAGCTGTCCGCCGGAAAGCTCTTGACCGCTGCCGGCCCCCAGTATCCGTCGCTGTAGTGTGGAAATGCGCGGGTCCAGCTGCGCTTCGACGGTGAGCGATCGCCCTCGCCGGTAACGTTGCCGACGATCTTGTCGGGATTGCCGTCGCCCCACGGATACCGCGTACTCGAGCCCGCGCGCAGCACATATTCGAATTCGGTCTCGCTGGCGAGGCGATAGTGCTTGCCGGTTCGCGTGGACAACCAGGCGAGATACGCATTGGCGTCGTTCCAGGACACATTGATGACCGGCAAGCTGTCGCTCGCACGTTCGCCCTTGTAGTCGTTCTGCCAGCTCATGCCGCGACGATCGACGATACGTCCCGAGCTTTCCTCGTAGACCGAACTGCCACCAAGTTTCTCCGCATCGCTGACGTAGTTGCTCGCGCGCACGAATTCACGGAACTGGCTGACCGTGACTTCGCTCTGTCCAATCGCGAAGCCGACGTCGATGCGCACGCGCCGCTGCGGCTCCTCGTTGTCGGCATGACCGACTTCGTCGGCCGGCGAACCCATCACGAAGGCACCGGTCGGAATCACGACCAGGGCGGGCGCACTGCCCGCCTTGTCGAGAAAACCGTCGTGCAGACTCTGCCCCGGCGTCAGGCTCGCATACAGACGCGCGTTGCGTACGCGCAGGTTGAAATCATCCAGCCCCGCAAGGTCCGCGCTGATCGCCTGCGCCCTCTTCGCCAGTGTCTCGGCGAGGTCAGCATTGCCCGAATCGAGAGCAGACCGCGCCTGCGCAAGCACGGTCTCGGCACGCTGCCCGCGGATGCCGTCGATGCGCGTGCGCGTCTCCAGCAGTGCCGGCGAACCAGGGCGGATCGCAGAAGCGAGCCCCAGGGTTGCATCCGCACCGACAAAATCGTCCTGCGCCGCCGAACCCAGTGCGCGGTCCAGGTACTCGCGTTCGATCGCTGCGAGCCCTGCATCGGCGAGGTGGTTGCCCGGGTCTTGCTTGAGCACATCGCGATAGATCGCCAGCGCACTGGCGTCCTCGGGTTCGGTTGCATGACCCGCCTTCATGCGATCGGCCGCCTGCGTGAGCATCGGCAGGATCTGATGCAGGGTCTTGATGCGCGCGCGCGCGCTGTCGAGTTCGTCGTCCGAGTGTGGCAATTCCGCATAGACCGCGAGGAAGCGCTGCGCGGCATCTTCGTCGCCGCGATCCATCGCGGCAACGGTCCAGTCGCGCAACGCGCCGCCAATGCGTTCAAGTCCGACCTGCGCATCGACATTGTCGGGCGCGCCCGCCAGCGCCTCGCGATAGAGCGCGATAGCACTGCCGTCCTTCGGCTCGAACAGCGCGCCGCGACCCTCCGCCGCCCGCGCCTTCTTGAGCAAGGCCGCGACGACCTTCGTCGTCGCAATTGGCGGCCCCATGCGCAGCCCATCAGCAAGTGATGTGCCGGGCTCGAGGACAGGCGTCGCCGGCGCCGTCTGCGCCGGCGGTGACTTGACGGCCGACCAGGTCATCGTCGGCGCCGCCGTGTGCGACCCCGGCATGCCAGAGGCCGGCGCAGGCTCGGGCAGTGGCTGCAGGTGCAGCAGTCCGGGAAAGAAACGATACGCGAGCGCGAACGCGAGCAGCGCGATGCCGGCGGCGCCGCCAAGGGTGTGCTGCTTGCGTGCGACTTCGGTACCGGGCATCGTGCTTCGATTATCAACGCTGGGCGCACGATATTGAAGCGCCGATGCGACCCTACATCACCTGAATCGAGAAGGATCATCTCTTGGCCGACTGGATCGAACGCAACGATGCGCTGCTCAGCCTGCTCGAAAATGCCCCGACCACGATCGGGCTCGATACCGAATTCATGCGCACCGATACGTTCCTGCCGCGCCTGGCGCTTGTGCAGATCGAGATTGAGGGCCGCATCGCACTGATCGACCCGACGGCCGACATCGAACCATCGCCGCTCGCTGCGGTACTCGCCGATCCCGCGCGCGTGTGCGTCATGCACAGCGCAAGCGAGGATCTCGAAGCGTTTGCGACTTGGTCGTGCTCGATCGCGCAGTTGTTCGACACCCAGATCGCCGCATCTTTCGCCGGTCTCGGTGCCGGCCTCGGTTATCAGAAGCTCGTGCGCGAACTGGTCGGCATCGAAGTGCCCAAAGCGGAGACGCGCTCGGACTGGCTGCGCCGACCGCTCAGCGCCGAGCAACTGGAGTACGCCGCGCAGGACGTGGTGCACTTGCCGGTCCTGCACGCGGAACTTTCTGCGCGCGTGGAAACGCGCGGCTATGGCGCATGGTTGATCGAGGACTGCGCGAGCATGCTCGAACGCGCGCGCAAGCGCGAACCGGACAGCGAGCCACAAATCGCGCTGCGCGGTGCCGCCGAATGGCCGCGCGAACGACAAGGCCTGCTTCGGCGCGTACTGCGCTGGCGTGACGCGACGGCACGCGCTGTCGACCGCCCGCGCTCATGGCTGCTCGACGATGCGCATGCGCTCGACCTCTGCGCGCGGCCGCCGCAAGGCGCCGACGAATTGGCCGAACGCAGCAAGGGTCAGCGCGCATTGCGCGGAGCGCAACGCTCCGAGCTGCTCGGCGTGTTGAATGCGCCGCTCAGCGCAGACGAACTCGAATTCACACCGATTCCACGCGCGCCATCGTCGCGCGAAAAGGCGACGATCACCGCAATGAAGGAAATCGTCGCCGCGCGTGCGCTCGAGCTGGATCTGCCGGAAGGCCTGCTCTGCGCGCGCCGACACCTGGAGTCCCTGCTCGCAACGCGACGCTGGCCGGCCACCCTTGAAGGCTGGCGCCGTGGCGTTCTGCACGATGCACTGGTGGCGTTGCTGTCTGATTGATCGCCGCAACGATCGCGTGCCCCGTACTTGACAACAACCGGGGCTCTACCGGCACACTCGGCGCCATGAGCGCACGCAGCATTTGCACCACGCCGATTACGACGACGACCACGACAACCGTGGTACGGGTGCCTGCGCGCGATTGATTCGATCCAGCAACGGCCCCGCCCTCGCAAGGGATGGGCCGGCCGCTGCACAGCCCGCCCTCGCGAAACGGGGCCTCCAACCAGGGAGGCCAGTTCCAATGTCCGATACCACCAGCGTCGATGCAGCAGCGAAAGCGCCTGTGGCGCAGTCCTCATCTGCGCTTGCCGCGCACAAGTTCGGTGGTTCCAGCCTTGCCGATGCCGCCTGCTTTCGTCGCGTCGCCGCGATCCTGCACGCGCAGACCTTGCCGCGCCAACTCATCGTCGTCTCGGCGATGCGCGGCACCACCGACGCGCTGATCGCGCTGGCAGACGCTGCCGTGCAGGCGTCACCGGAATGGAACGAAAACTGGCGCGCGTTGCGCGATCGTCATCTCGCCGCTGCGCGCGACTTGCTGGCCGAACGCGCGTCGTCGACGCTGGCCTGGCTCGAACAGGGTTTCGCACAACTGGCGAATCTGCTCAGCGCGCTCGCGGTGCTCGGCACGCCGAATCGCGAGGCACTCGAAGCGATCCAGGGACTGGGCGAAGTGTGGTCGGCACGAATGCTGGCAGATTTTCTCAGCGACCATTTGCGCGACGACGGCATCGATTGCGCCTGTCTCGACGCACGTGACGTGCTCGTCGCCAGCCATGGCGAACTCGGCGCCATCATCGACTGGAACGAGAGCAAGGCACGCCTGACCGCTTGGCAAGCACAACATCCGCAACCGTGGCTGGTCGTCACCGGTTTCGTCGCGCGCACCTCGGCAGGTCGCGTCACCGTGCTCGGACGCAACGGCAGCGACTACTCGGCCGCGATCTTCGCCAGCCTGTGCGATGCCGCGGAGCTCACCTTGTGGGGCGATACAGACGGCGTGCTTTCAGCCGATCCGCGCCTCGTGCCCGATGCGATTCCGCTCGCGTCACTGAGCTACGACGAGGCCTGCGAGCTCGCCTACTTCGGCGCCAAGGTCATCCATCCACAGACGTTGACCCCAGTGATCGCACGCGGGCTGCCGGTACGCATCCGCAACACCTTTCGACCCGAACACGCGGGCACGCGAATCGGCGTCAAGGCAACAGCGGACACGCAGCTGCCACCGGTCAAGGGCATCAGCGCGGTGCGCGACCTTGCAGTGATCACGCTCGAAGGCGCCGGCATGATCGGCGTGCCGGGTACGGCTGAACGTACGTTTGGCGCGCTGCACGCAGCCGGCGTATCGGTGGTGATGATTTCGCAGGGTTCGTCCGAGCATTCGATCTGCTGCGTCGTGCGCCATGTCGACGCGGCGACAGCGCAATCCTCGCTGCGACGTGCGTTCACGGCCGAGCTTGCGCGCGGCGAGATCCACAGTGTCAGCGTCGCCGGCGACATCAGCGTGCTGGCGGTGGTTGGTGACGGGATGGCAGGAACACCCGGCGTCGCCGCACGCCTGTTCGGTGCGCTCGCGCGCACCGGCGTGAACATTCGCGCGATCGCGCAGGGTGCGTCGGAGCGCAACATCTCGGTTGCGATCGCGAGTGCAGATGCGCCCCGTGCATTGCGCGCGGTGCATGCGGCGTTCTGGCTGTCGCCGCAGACACTGTCGATCGGACTGATCGGCCCCGGCAAGGTCGGCGCCGCTCTGCTGCGCCAGATCGAATCGGCACGGCCGCGCCTGCTGCAAGGAATCCAACTGGATTTGCGCCTGCGCGCAGTCGCCGGCAGTCGGCGCATGTGGCTCGGCGAGGCCGATGCGGCTGCGGCGTGGCAGACCGAAGAGGGCCTCGCTTGCGATCTCGACGCGTTCACTCGCCACGTGCACGTTGAACATCTGCCACACGCGTTGATCATCGATTGCAGCGCGAGCGATGCCGTCGCCGAACGCTATGCCAACTGGCTCGCCGCCGGCATCCACATCGTGACGCCCAACAAGCACGCCGGCGCAGGTCCGTCCGAACGCTGGCGCGCAATCCGCGCCGCGACGGCAGGCGGTGCGCGCTTCCGCTACGAGGCCACCGTTGGCGCCGGCCTGCCGGTGATTTCGACCTTGCGCGACCTGCTCGACACCGGCGATGAAATGCTCGGCATCGAAGGCATTTTCTCGGGCACGCTCGCGTGGCTCTTCAATCGCTACGACGGCAGCCGCGCGTTTTCCGAGCTGGTGCGCGAAGCACACGCGCTCGGCTATACCGAGCCCGATCCGCGCGACGACCTGTCCGGCACCGACGTCGCCCGCAAGTTGGTGATCCTCGCCCGCGAAGCCGGCGTGGACCTCGACCTTGCGAGTGTCGCCATCGAGAGCCTTGTACCAATATCATTGCGCGCCTGGCCGGCGGAAGAATTCATGCAGCACCT
>JBDSNK010000124.1:0-5089 GCA_039915385.1 Dokdonella sp. | reverse complement strand
TGTAGGAGCGACTTCAGTCGCGATGCTCTCCTTCCGCATCGCGACTGAAGTCGCTCCTACAACTGCCAAGTTACGCGGTGCCGCGCGACCCAAAGAACTTCGAACCCACCTTGAGCAGGTCGCCGAGACCAAGCTGACCATCGCCATCCTGATCGAGCACCGACGTGAGCAGGCCGCCATGGCCGCTCTGACCGAGGTTCTGCAATTCCTGCCCGAGCATGCCACCGAGTCCGCCGGCGCCGAGCCCCTGATTGCGGGTGCGGTTCGCGAGCACGCTCATGATAATTGGCGCGAGCATGCTCATGAGTTGACCGGCCCCCTGCGTGCCAATGCCGCTCGCCTGACCCAGGTTTTGCGCGGCCTGATCCTGGCGGTTGCCGAAAATGTGACCGAGTATTGCGCCACCACCGCCGCCGCCGCCCAGCACACTACTGAGGATCGCCCCGATATCCATGCCGGTGTGATCGGCGGTCGCCGTGTGCAACGCGTCCGCGCCGGCAGCGGTCGATGCGTTCCTGGCGAGGCCGCCCACCACCAGCGGCACCGCCTGCTGGATCGCCGCCTGCGCCTGCGCCGGGTCGATTCCGAGCTGGGCCGCGATCGCGTCGATGCTGGACGGATCCAGATGACTGAGAACCTGGTTGGTCAATTCGCTCACGAAAATCTCCTCGATGGACTACCCGTGCCGTCTGGCCACCTGCGCATGGAAGCATGACCAGCGCGTGCCGGGGCGTGAAAGATCGTGAACGCGCTGCCACGCCTGCGGCCGAAAAGGCATTATGCGCCGGCACAAGTTCGCAGGACCGGTGTGCTGACGATGAACGAATCGAGCGAACATTTCGACCTGCTGCGGCTGCGCTATGCAGGGTTGCTGAGCGAGAAACGGCGCGCCATGGCGCAGGCCTGGGCTGCGTTTTCTGCCATGCCGTCCGACGCGGGCGCGCGCTGCGAACTGCAGCAACAGCTGCATCGCCTGTGCGGTTCCGCCCAAGCGTACGGTTATCCGGATCTGGGCGAACAGGCGTGTTCGGCGGACAGTCTGTTGCGGCGCTGGGAGGGGCAGGCGCCAGCGCTGCGCGATGCGCCGACGGACTTGGCCGAGCGCCTGGGTACACTTATACGGGCGGTGCTCGAAGGGCTCGGTGAAGCGCATGCCGGCGCCGCTGACCACGTGCCCGAACAGCGATCGACAACGTTGCGTATCCTGCTGATCGAGGACGATCCGGGCCAGTCCGCGTTGATCGGAGTCGAGCTTGCAGCGCGCGGCTGCAAGGTGCGCTGTGAAAGCGGTGCCGACCTGCTCTGGCAGACCCTGATCCTGTGGCCCTGCCATGCGCTCGTGCTCGACTTCTGGCTGCGCGGCGAGACCGCGACCGAGATCGTCGCGAACCTGCGTCGTGAACCACGCTTCTCGCGGCTGGCGCTGATCTGCTACAGCGTCGAGAGCGACGCGCAGGTGCTGCGCGCCGTGACGGAAGCCGGTTGCGATGCACTGGTCGCAAAATCCGAAGGCAGCGCGCGCCTGTTGGAGGTCATCCGCGCGTGCGTCGCACGCAGCGATCGCAGCGGCCCGGATACGCCGCTGGCCGCCACTTGATAGCGTGCGCTGACACTCAGCCTCCGTCGACGCCGTCAATGAAGATCGTCTCCTGGTAAGCGCCGAGATCGATCCTGCCGGACACCGTCGGCGGATTGCCGTCGAGGTCACTGGCGTGAACGAAGTAGGGACAGGTCCCGAGCAAGGGCGAGTTGCCGGCGAGATGGAAATCGCCATTGTCGGCGTCGACAAACTGCGGATTGACGCTGACGTTGCCTACGCTGGCGCCGGGCGCCTGTCCGTCGAGCGTGCCGATGTCGTTGTAGTGCAGCACGCCGAGTCCAGCACCCAGAAAAAGCCCGGCTGAGGTGTTGTTCCAGAAGATGCTGCCCTCGATCTGGCAGGGCGTGCCGCCGGTGCAAGCCAAGCCACCGACCACGCTGCTGCCCGCGATGGTGGTGTTGCGCGTGACGGTGGTGTTGCTGATCCCGTTGTAGTCACCGTAGCCGTCGATGAAGCCAGCGCCGTAGTTGCCGTCGGCGCTGTTGCCAGTGATCAGGTTGTTGAAGAGCCGCGTGCCGGCTCCGGCTGCGGCGACGTACATCCCACCCCCGTAGGCGCTCGAGTGGTTGTCGCGGGCGATGACATCGAGGACATCCACCGAGTTGTTGCCGGTCACGAGGTAGTTGATCTGCAGTCCGGCACCGGGTTCACCGCTGTCGCCGTTCTGCAGCGTGAGGCCGCGGACATAGACGGCGCCATAGGTGCTGCGCAGCACGAGTACACCGGTAAGACCGTCGCCGTCGAGCCGCGTGGCCGGAGTCTGCCGCGTGGGCGCGCTGCATCCGTCGGCGTAGCCGCCCGCGATCAGGAAGTCATGCGTCGAGGTCGGCGCGTAGTAGAAGAAGGGTTGATTGCCGGTGACCGCGCCTGTCTTGTAGAGCCCGTGAACCAGGAACAAGGTGTTGTCTTCGTCGTCGTACAGGCCGCCGCTGGAAGTTTGCGTCAACGCGTCCTGCAGTTCCGCTGCGGTCGTGATGCAGAAATAGTGCGCGTGTGCCGCGCCGCAGACGGCCAGCAGGCTGAGCGCGCATGTGAGCAGGAGCGCGCGCGAGGACCGGCGCGGCGGACGCGGAGCGGACTGGAGGTCGTTTGGGTGCATGGAAAGGCTTCCTTTTCGGGTTTCCTCCATGAGTACGTCAGTTGCACCGGAATCCGGGCGTGATCCGTGCCAGCGCGGCACAAACGCGGCGAGGGCGCCCGTCGTTGCCAGCGCAAAGCCGCCAGGCGGCTGCACTGGTATGCTCGGGTCGATTGCGGGCTGCCGAAAGCGGGCGATGGCCACAGCGTCGAAAATCACTGAATTGCTGAATGCCGCCGGTTCTGGCGATGCGATGGCGCAGGATGCGGCTTACGCGCTCGTGTACGACGAACTGAAACGCTGTGCACGCCGACAGAGCGCGCTCGCACAGGGGTCTTCACTGTCGCCAACGGCTCTCGTCAACGAGCTCTACCTGAAACTGCGCGCGGGCCAGGTCGATCACATCCAGAACCGCTGCCACTTCTTTGCACTGGCCGCGCGCGCCATGCGCCAGATCACCATCGATCATGCGCGCCATCGCACGCGCGCGAAGCGTGGCGGCGGCGCCGAGCACGTCGAAATCAATACGCGTGACCTCGGCGCGACGACGGCGGAGCAGACGCTCGAACTCGACGCGGCCTTGTGCGTACTGAGCGAGCGCGATCCTGATCTCGGGCAATTGGTGGAATGGCATTTCTTCGCCGGTCTCACCTTCCAGGACATCGCCGACGAACTCGGTCGCCACGAGCGCACCGTGCGGCACGACTGGGAGCTGGCGCGTGCGTTCCTGCGCCAGGCGATGGATGTGGGCCACGCGAAATGAATTCCGCGACACACTGGTTGCGCGTCAAGGAATTATTTCGCCGCTGCCAGGAAATGCCTGCACTAGTCCGCGATACGTGGCTGCGTACCGAATGCGGCGACGAACGCGAGTTGCTGCAGGAAGTCCGCAGCCTGCTTTGTGCGCAGGATGCTTCGCACGACATTCTCGACGACGGTGCGATGGGCGTACTCAAGCGCATGCACGTCGACGAGTTGGCGCCGGACGTGGTCGGACAGCGGATCGGCGCCTATCGCCTGCTGCGCCTGCTCGGCGAGGGCGGCATGGGTAGCGTTTACCTGGCAGAGCGCGAGGACGGCAACTTTGTCCAGCGCGTCGCGCTCAAGCGCGTGCGCAGCGATTTCGTCAATGGCGAGATGCGCGAGCGCTTCCTGCGCGAACGCAATTTCCTTGCGCGCCTCACCCATCCGCATATCGCGCAGTTGCACGACGGCGGTGTCGCGGACGATGGCACGCCGTACTTCACGCTCGAGTACGTCGAGGGCAGCCCGATTACGCGCTATTGCGATGCGCACAAACTCGGCGTGCGCGGCCGCCTGCGACTCGCGCTGCAGGTCTGCGCGGCGGTAACCTACGCACATCGCAACCTGATCGTGCACCGCGACCTCAAGCCCTCGAATATCCTGGTCACCGCGGACGGCGAAGTGAAACTGCTGGATTTTGGCATCGCCAAACTGGTCGCCGCGGAGCAAGGGGATGGCCGCACCGCGACGCAGTCGCGCATGATGACGCCTGAATATGCCGCACCCGAGCAGGTGCTGGGTGAGCCGATCACCACCGCGACCGATGTGTATGCGATCGGTGTACTTTTGTACGAATTGCTTAGTGGACGACTGCCTTACGCGCGGGCGGACGCCGGCACGATCAGTTGGGCCAAGGCGGTGATCGAGGACGCGCCCGAGAGCCTGCGTCGCGCGCTGAGCCGGCCTGTGGCCGCGGACGCGGTCGCCGCGGATGCGCTCGCAGCGACGCGCGGGACCACCTTGCCGGCACTGCGCCGACGCTTGCGCGGCGATCTCGATCGCATCGTGCAACGCGCACTCGCGAAGGAGCCCGAGGCGCGCTATCCGTCCGTCGAAGCGCTCGCCAACGACCTGCGCGCCGTGATCGTCGATCGCGCGATCAGCGGCGGCAGCAGGCGCTATCGCTTGCGCAAGTTCGTGCGCCGCCACTGGCTGCCGCTGAGCGCCACCGTTGCGATCCTGCTGATCCTGTTCGGAAGCGGCGCAGCCGTCGTCTGGCAGGCGCGCCAGACCGCGCACGAAGCGCGCACCACGCTCGCGGTGAAGGACTTCCTGTTCGGCCTGTTCACCGCTGTCGATCCGCACGAGGCCAAAGGGCGGGAAATCAGCGCGCATGAATTGCTCGATCGCGGCGCGCAACGCATCGAGCGCGATCGTGCGCTCGACAGCGGGCAGAAGGCCGAGATCGAAAGCGCATTGGGGAAAATCTATTATCAGCTGGGTCTGTTCGACCAGGCGAACACGCTGCAGGACCATGCGATGCGCGCATTGTCGCCGAACCCCGAACACGCGCTGCTGCGGCTGCAAACCGAAGCCGAACGCGCCGACACGATGATTGAGCTCGGCGACCTGAAGACTGCGGCCGCGCTGGCTGACGACGCCAGCGG
>JBDSNK010000036.1:0-11648 GCA_039915385.1 Dokdonella sp. | reverse complement strand
CCAGCGTCCACACGACGAACTTCCCCGATCTGCTGCGCCAACTCGGCGGCTGCCTCGTCGTCAGCACCTATCAGGCTGGCAAGTTGGTGATCCTGCGGCCCGATGGCGCGACCATCAATACGCATTTTCGCAGCTTCAACCGCCCGATGGGCATGGCTGCCGACGGCGAACGGCTCGCACTCGGCGCCGCAATGGAAATTGCCGAATTCCGCAACATGCCGGCGGTTGCGAAGCGCCTGCACGATCCGCCGCGCCACGACGCGGTGTACCTCGCTCGCCGCGGCCACATCACCGGCGCGATCGACATCCACGAGATGGCCTGGGACAAGCACGGTGACCTGTGGTTCGTGAACACATTGTTCTCGTGCCTGTGCACGCTGGATAGCAAATCGAGCTTCGTGCCGCGCTGGCGCCCGCGCTGCGTGACACACTATGCGCCCGAGGATCGCTGTCATCTGAATGGTCTGGCCATGCGCGATGGCCGACCGCGTTATCTGACCGCACTGGGGGAATCGAACAAGCCGCAGGGCTGGCGCGAGAACAAGCGCAACGGCGGCGTGCTGTTCGACATGGCCAACGACAGCGTGATCACACGCGGACTGTCGATGCCGCATTCGCCACGCTGGTACGACGACCGCCTGTGGGTACTTGAATCGGGCCGCGGCGCGCTGGTCACGATCGACCCGAAGACCGGTGCGAAGACTGACGTGGCGCGCGTGCCGGGTTTCTGCCGCGGACTCGACTTCATCGGCCCGGTCGCCTTCATCGGACTGTCGCAGCTGCGCGAAACGAACGCGTTTACCGAGATCGAGATCACCGAGGACAACAACGATCGTCAGAGCGGCGTATGGGCCGTGCATATCGGCACCGGCAATACCATCGGCCTGCTGAAATTCACCGGCGGCGTGCAGGAGATTTTCGCGGTGCAGGCGCTCAAGGGCGTTCTGTTCCCGGAGATCATCCACGAAGGTGAATACCTCGCGAGCGCGTATGCATTGCCCGACGAAGCACTACGCGAAGTCGCATTCAGCGCGCCGCCAAATCCACAAGAGGCTACAACCCAGCCCTGAATTGCAGAGGCAAGCCCCGCGTTCCCGCTAACGACCTCGATCAGTCGAGCAGCGGATTGATGCGCAAGTGCGCGACAACGGCGGCAACCGCAAGGCGGCACATTTCCGCCGCCGGCAGACTTGCGTCGATGCGCACAGCGTAGACCGGTGGTGCTTCAAATCGTGCAGCGACCTCGTCGACGAGCCCGGGCTGACGATCGCCCGCGGGATGCTCCGCCGAGTCATTCGCGACACGCTCGCGCGCCAACGCGGGCGTACATTCGATCAGCATTGGAAGGATGCTTGCGCCGTGCTCGGTGGCGAGTGCCGCGACGCGTTCGTAGTCGTCGCGGCGCGAAAACGTCATCCCGTCGACCACGCTGGATGCATCGAGCGCGCAATTGATCTCGAGCGCCAAAAGCACGCTGCGGAACGCGGCGCGTTTCTCGACGTAGCTGTGATCGCAGAGCGGAAACATCGCTGCACGGATCGCGTCGCGGCAGACGCGGCGCATGCCCAGTTTGCGTTCGATCGCCCGTGCGACCGTGCTCTTGCCCGCACCGGGCAACCCCATCACGGCGACGATGCACGGGCGTCGTCCGCCTTCGAGCCGCAGGGCGGGCGATTGCGTGGTCACGGAATTGCCAGGCTGTTCCATCGAAATCATCCTGATAGCCAGTGTTCGCGAATGGGTCGGGCTTCGCAGCCTGCGCGGAAATGCGTGGCTAGAATTGTGACTCTGTCGTCCAGACCATGCCATGACCCATCTGAACCCGCCCTTCCAGATCCCGGGCTACCGGATTGTCCGCCGCGTCGGTTTGGGCGGCATGGCGGCCGTGTACCTTGCGATCCAGGAATCACTCAAGCGCCCGGTGGCGGTCAAGGTGTTGGCGAGCGAGCGGGCGCCGAGCGACGAGCTGGTGCGCCGCTTCGAGCATGAGGCGCGCACGATTGCACGCCTGGATCATCCGCACATCGTCACCATCTTCGATGTCGGCCGCACCTCGACCGGGCAGATCTACTACACGATGCCGTATCTGTCCAACGGCGACCTGTCCACGCGCAACCTGCGCGACCAGCCGCGTCGAATCCTGCAGATCATGCGCGCGCTGACCGAGGCGCTGGCGTGCGCGCACGACAAGGGCATCGTGCATCGGGACGTTAAACCCGAGAATGTGCTGTTCGACAAACTCGATCGCCCGCTGCTTGCCGACTTCGGCATAGCGCTCAGCAATTCGAATCAGCCGCGCTTTACCCGCGAGGGCGCCACGATCGGATCATCCGGCTACATGAGCCCGGAGCAGGCACGCGGGCTGCCGCTCGATGGCCGGTCGGATTTCTACGGCTTGGGAGTGGTCTGCTACGAACTGCTGACCGGCGAAGTTCCGTTCCACGGTCCCGATGCGCTGGCCGTCGCGCTCGCCCACGTCGAGCAGCCGGTGCCGCGCCTGCCGGTGACGCGACGCGTCTGGCAACCACTGATCGACCGCGCGCTCGCCAAACAACCTGATGCGCGTTTCCAGAGCGCGGAGGAATTGCTCGCCGCGCTTTCGGTGGTCGAGCGACGTCTGACGACACCGCGCCACCTCCGGTTGTCGGGCGAATGGTTGAATCTGCTCGGGCATCTGCGTGCATTCTCGCGCCGACAGCGCGCCATCGCTCTGGGGGCGTTCGTGCTCGCTGTATTTTTTGGCTTGCTCGCCCTGCTGCCGCGCGTGCCGCAGAGCGCTGCAATGGCCGAGTCGGTTCCGATCGAAGCACGTGCCACCGATATGCCGGCGAACGATCCCGTCGTGACCGACTCATCGGCAGCGGCCGCCAACAATGCGCCGACGACCGCGATCGCAACTCCGGTGCCGGTCGACGCCGCCGTTCCTGCCGACAGCCCATCGACCGAAATCCTGGCTGCGCCGACGACCGCAGTGGCGCGTAGCGAACATTTGCGCATGGCAGCAAGCCTGCTGACGAACGGGCGCATGGTGCTCCCCGCCGGCAACAATGCAGCCGACCATTATCTTGCCGTGCTCGCAGGCGAACCGCACCAGCACGACGCCGTAAGCGGCATCGAACGCATTCTTTCCACACTTTCCGCGCGTGCGGGCAAGGCTATAGCCGCGGACCACGTGAACGATGCGATCGAACCCGTCGGCCAGGTCGCCGCGTTGGCGGAACGCACCAAATGGCCGGCCAATGCGCGCCTAGCAGGGCTGGTCGCGCCCTTACACGACGCGATCGAAGCGCGTCGTGCTAGTGCTCGCAATCCCTTCAACACGGCGGAGCTGGACAAACTAAGCGCGCTGTTGCCCATCCTTGCACGGCTCGATCCCGAACAAGCGCGCGCGCTGGAAGCCGACCTTGCGCGCCCGGTCACGTTGCTGCGTGCGGGCGGCACGTTCCGCGAAACAAATGGGCCTACGGTTGCCGTCATAACGGCCAATCGCGCCGCCGCGGCACACGTCGACCACGCATTCGCGATCCAGACGACCGACGTGACGCGCGGTGCCTACGCACACTTCGTCGCTGCGAGCGGTCGTGCTGCGTCGACTTGTCACGAATCGCAGAGCTTGCTCGCACGCCTGCCGCGCGGCCTGGACTGGCGCGCACCGGGCTTTGCGCAGACCGACGACCATCCCGTCGTCTGCATCAGCTGGAATGATGCGAATGCGTATGCCCGCTGGCTGAGCAAGCGCACAGGTGCCACCTATCGGCTGCCGAGCAGACAGGAATGGTTGATCGCTGCGCAACAAGCCGGAACCGGCCGCGGCTGCCGCATGGCAAATATCGCAGCGCACGTCGAACAAGGCGCCACATGCGACGATGGGTTCGTCTACACGGCGCCCGTCGGACGATTCGCGGCAACGCCCTTGGGGCTCTACGATATGGCTGGCAATGTAAGCGCCTGGATCGACGGCTGTGCGTCGGATGGGAGCAGCGATACAGCGTGCAATGAGCGCGTGTTTCGTGGTCTTTCATGGCATGACGATGACGACGACTCGAATCTGGACCGCGTCGATACCGCGCCAGGCGATGTCGGTTACGCGAACGTCGGCTTCCGCGTTGTGCGAGAGTTGCCGCGCGGGTAACTCGCGGAGAAATGGCCGGGCGCGTTACGATGATCCCGTGCTCGTGTGCGCAGTCTTCGCGTAAGTCGCGCCGATTTGGCCGAGAGCCGTTTTGCGACGACAAAGCCGACCCATTCCAAACCCTGGTCCTCATGCGCCCCCTTTACATCCAGCGATACCTGTTCACCGGCCTGCTCACCTTCATCCCTATCTGGCTGACCTGGGTCGTGTTCAAGTCGATTTTCTCCCTGCTCTCGCAGGTCAACCTGCCTTGGGTAGCGGCGCTGTTCGAAGCGCTGGCGAACGCGTTCCCGCAGACACTCGGCCGGATCAACCAGGGTTGGCTTGCCTCGCTGCTCGCATTCGTCGTCACCATCGTCGCGCTGTACCTGATGGGGTTCGCGGCCGATCGCGTCCTCGGCCGACGGCTGCTTGGTGCGTTTGAGAGCCTGATCGGACGCATCCCGTTTGCGCACACGATCTACAGCGGCACCAAAAAACTCATGAGCATCATGCAGAACAAGCCAGCCGGGACGCAGCGCGTGGTGCTGATCGATTTCCCCTCGCCTGAGCTAAAGACCATAGGCTTCGTCACGCGCGTGTTTCGCGATGCGGACGGTATGGAATTCGCAGCTGTTTATGTTCCGACCACGCCGAACCCGACCGGCGGCTACCTTGAAATCGTGCCGATCGATCGCCTGACTGCGACGGACTGGAGCGTGGATCAGGCGATGGCTTTCATTCTCTCGGCGGGCGCCGCGGGACCGGATATCCTGCCGTTCAAGATCGGACGCTGAGCGCGCCTGTCACTTCTTCTCAAGGATTTTCTTGAGATTGTCGAGACCGGTCCGATAGACGCCGACCATCGTCTTCATTGCCGTCGCGTCGTCTGCATTTGCAGGTGGGTTCGGCGCCACGTGTTTGCGTTTGAAAGTGCCGGACCAGGTCACCTTGGAGCGGTTCAGGCCCGCTGCTTTGACACTGATCGTTGCCACGTAGTCGCTGACCGGCAATACGCCCAGGCGGATCGCGTAGCGGTAGCGGCGATGCCTGGCATCGTAGGCGAGAAGCTTTTCGGTGACGGTGCCGCCCCCGCGCAAGGTGAGCATGCGTTCGGCGCCGACCGTATTGTTGTTGCCCATGATGATCTGATCCTTGACAACGGCCGGGTGCCAAGCGCCCACACCATCGAAATCCTGGATTTGCGCCCACACCTCGTCCGGCGTCGCATGGATCGTCACGCTTTCGCGGACATTGAGCACTGGCGCGGCCGCAAAGACGTTGCCCGACACCGCCATGAGTGCAGCGAAGGCCAAGACGTGGAGGCGTTTCATGGTGATGATGATCCCTGCGACTGACAAAGCTTTGCTGCCGACGAAACATGATGCCGATGAAGCCGTCATATCGGGTGTTGATCCGCGACGCGCATTTGCGCGACCCGCGCAATCTGCCACAACGCACACCCCGCCGCATGTGGCACTGCACGGCGCATGCGCAGCCGTCCTCAGCGTACCATCGCTCTACTCGTAGCCGACGGCCGGTATCGCCATGAAGTTGCTGTCTCTGCCCCGGCGCTGCTGCGCATCTCTCGCTCTGATCGTGGCTGCCTGCCCCGCAGCCGCCACGTCCATCGACTGGACGACGCCTGCCGAACGCGCGAAATTCGAAACCACGCCTTCGTACGCCCAGACCCGCGCCTATCTCGAGCGCCTTGCCGCAGCGGCGCCCGAGCAACTCAAGCTGACCCGCTTCGGCGTCTCTCCAGAGGGCCGCGATCTCATGCTCGTGGTCGCTTCAAGAGATGGAAATTTCACACCCGAGGCGGCGCGTGCATCGGGCAAGGAAATCGTTCTCGTGCAAGCGGGCATCCATGCCGGCGAGATCGAAGGCAAGGACGCCGCGCTGATGCTGCTGCGCGATCTCACCGTCGGCGCGAAACATCGGCCCCTGCTCGATCACGCAATCCTCGTGTGGCTGCCTATCTTCAACGTTGACGGCCACGAGAATTCCGGCCCCTACAACCGCATCAACCAGAATGGACCGCGCGAAATGGGTTTCCGCGTCACGGCGCAACGTCTCAACCTCAATCGCGACTACATGAAGGCCGACGCGCCGGAGATGCGCGACTGGCTGACGATGTTCAACGCCTGGCTGCCCGACCTGTTCATGGACATCCACACCACGGACGGTGCCGACTACCAGTACGACCTGACCTGGTATCTCGAGGAATGGGGATCATTGCATCCGGCGGTCAAACGCTGGGAGACGGACGCATTCGAGAAATCCATCTTTCCCGCCTTCGATAAGCGTGACCATCTCTCGGCGCCCTACCTCGAACTCGTCGACCATCGCGACATCACCAAGGGCATCGGCAATTTCGGCTCCGGTCCACGCTTCTCGACCGGGTATGTGGCTCTGCGCAACCGTGCCGCGCTGCTGGTCGAGACGCACATGCTGAAGTCCTATGCGACACGCGTGCATGCGACCTACGATCTTGTCGTCGCAACGCTGGAACACCTCAATCGCCATCCTGGCGAGTTGCGCAAGGCAGTCACCCAAGCCGACGCCGATACCATCGCGCGCGCTCACGGAGACGGCACGCCACTGCCGCTCGCGTTCGAGACCAGCAAGCAGTCGATACCATTCACGCTCAAGGGCTATGCGTTCACGCAGACGCCGAGCACGATCTCTGGCGACATCTGGGTGAGCTACGATCCGAGCAAGCGGAAAACCTACACGGTGCCATTCTTCCGTGACCTCGTTGCCACCGAGTCGGTGCAGGCACCCGCGGCCTATCTCATCCCGGTGTCATCGGCACCCCTCGTCGAAAAGCTGCGCGAACACGGCATCCGTTTCGAACGTATCGACCGACCTTTGCGACTGCCTGTCGAGCGCTATCAACTCGGCGCTCCGCGCTGGGACGAAAAACCCTTCGAAGGCCGCCATCTGTTGCGCGAGTTCACGCTCAGTAGCGAAACCGCGGACATGGCGTTCGAGGCAGGCGCGATCCTCGTGCGCCTGGACCAAAGCGCCGCCAACGTCGCGATCAACCTGCTCGAACCGCGCGCATCCGATTCACTGCTGCGCTGGGGTTTCTTCGATGCGATCTTCGAGCAGAAAGAATCCTCCGACGCGCGCATATCGGAAAAACTTGCGCGGGCGATGCTCGCGAAGGATCCTGCTCTGCAGCGCGAGTTCGACGCGAAGCTTGCCGCCGACGCAGAATTCGCAAAGTCGCCGGACGCGCGGCTAAACTTCTTCTACGATCGCTCGCCGTGGTACGCCAAGCAGCGCGTAGGCGCGTATCCGGTTGTACGGCTGGATGCAGCAACGCTGAAGAAACTTTGACCTAGCCACCGGACTCGCGGCACCGACACGCGAAAAAACCAAGGCGTAGCAAGTACGCATCCCTGGATCATGCCGGTTGAGGTCGTCAGCTTCCGGGCCTAACCCGCGCCCTGCATCACCGAACCAAAAAATAGCTCGAGCACGCGATTGGCCACCGCATCGTCGACTTCGACCGGATCGACGATATGCGCGAACTTGACCGATTCAGCGAGCGCGCACAGCCCGATCGAGATTTCACGCGGGGGCAACGCGGGCTTGGTGCCGGTCAGTTCGTGATAGCGCTCGACGAAGCCGGTGATATGCGCACGGTTCTCGTCGATCAGCTTGTTCAGTCGCGTGCGGAACGCCGCATGGCGCACTGCGTGCAGGCGCGCCTCCATCCATAGCAGGCAATGATCGTTGCTGCGGAAGACCTGACCGTAGAAGGAACGCAGACGGTTACCGAGGTCCTGCATGTCCGGCGTGCTGCGGAAGATCTCGCGAAACACGTCGAGCATGTCCGAATGGTCATCGCGCAGCAGCTCGATGAACAGATCGTCCTTGCCCTTGAAGTTCGAATAGAACGCACCGCGGGTATACCCCGCCTCCACCACGATGTCTTCCACGCTGGCGCCGCCAAAGCCGCGCTTGGCGATCACCTTGCCCGTCGCAGCCAGTAGCGCCTGTCGCGTCTGGGCTCGACTTTCCTCTCGATTCAATCGTTTACGGACCATGACCGCAGAATATCACGGGTTCGATTATTACGATACAGTTACGCATTGCAATACATATATGTATTTGGATATGATGCCGTATCGCGCAAATCAGGCGCGGCCCCCAGACGGACTCGCCATGAACGCATTCACCCCAGCAAGAATCCACGTAGCGCTGCTCGCGCTCGCTTCGCTTGTCGCACTCACGCTCGGCACCAGCGGCTGTCGCGACACCACGGCGGAAACTGCCGCTTCAGCGCCTGTGCGCGCCGTTGTCGCGCAGACGGTTTCCGCCAGTGACCATGCCGTCACCGAGCGTTATAGCGGCGATGTGCACGCACGTTTCGAAGCGCCGCTGGCATTTCGCATCGACGGCAAGATCACGCAGCGCGCGGTCGGAATCGGCGATCACGTCAAGGCCGGACAACTGCTCGCCACGCTTGACCCCAGCGACGCGACGATGAACGCCGCCGGTGCGCGCTCGGCCGTTGCCGCTGCAACCAGCCAACGCGACGTCGCCAAGCTGCAACGCGACCGCACGGCGAGTTTGCGCGAACGCGCGCTGGTCAGTCAGTCGCAGATGGATCAGGTTGGCGACACATTGAAAGCGGCCGAAGCGGCACTGCAACAGGCGCGTCAGCAACTAGGCGTGCGCGAAAACCAGGTCAGGTACGCAACCATGACCGCCGAACACGATGGTGTGATCACGACGCAGGATGCGGAAGCCGGCCAGGTCGTCGCGGCCGGCCAACGTGTGTTCGGCCTTGCGTGGTCGAACGAACGCGAGGTGTATATCGCCGTGCCCGAGAATCGCGTCGCCGCATTGCGCGCCGATGCCGATCTGAAGGTGACCTTGTGGGCGCAACCGGGCCGCAGTTACGAGGGAAAGCTGCGCGAACTGTCGGCTGCTGCTGACCCACAGAGCCGCACCTTCCTTGCGAAGGTCACGATTGTGGATGCCGGCGCGGACGTACAACTGCAGATCAGCGCAGATGTTGCCGCAACATCGAAGACTGCCACCGACACGTTCACGCTGCCGGCCAGCGCACTGTTCCACAAGGGAGCACAGGCGGCTGTCTGGATCATCGACGAGCATTCACGCCTTGTGCTGCGCGAAGTTGGCGTCACTCGTTACATCGATGACGGCGTCGCGATCCGCAGCGGGCTTGAGCGCGGAGATCGTGTCGTCACGCGCGGTGTGCATACGCTGCATGCCGGCGACGCCGTGCGCATCGTTGATCTGCCGTTCCCGCCGACTGAAGTCGCCGTACGATGAGCGGTTTCAATCTCTCCGCCTGGGCACTGCGCGAGCGTACGCTCGTCGTCTACCTGATGCTGACAACGGCGTTGCTCGGTCTTTATGGCTACGTGCATCTTGGACGCTCCGAGGATCCACCGTTCACGTTCAAGGTCATGGTGATTCAGACCTACTGGCCCGGCGCAACAACCAATCAGGTGCAGGAACAAATCAGCGACCGCATCGCGCGCAAGCTGCAGGAAACCCCAAACGTCGATTTCGTGACCAGCTATTCGCGTCCGGGCGAATCGGTCGTGCAGTTTTCGATCAAGGATTCTGCGCCGTCGGCGAGCGTTCCCGACACCTGGTACCAGGTGCGCAAGAAGATTGGCGACATTGCGACGCAGCTGCCACAGGGAACACGCGGGCCGTTCTTCAACGACGAATTCGGCGACGTCTACACCAACATCTACGCGCTGGAAGGGGATGGTTTCGATTTTTCCGAGCTGCGCGACTACGCCGATTCGATCCGCGTCGAACTCCTGCGCGTACCCGGCGTCGGCAAGGTCGACTATTTCGGCGACCAGGAACAGCGGATCACCATTGAAATCGACAACGCGCGCATGGCCACGCTCGGCATCACGCCGGCGCAACTTGCTGCGGCGATCGGCGCGCAAAACGCGGTCACCCCAGCCGGCGTGATAACCGCCGAGGAAGACCGCATCTTCGTGCGCACCAGCGGCCAATTCGGCGACATCGAAGGCCTTCGCAATACCAGCCTGCGCATCAATGGCAAACTTTTTCGCCTCGGCGATCTTGCCAACGTGCAGCGCGGCTATGTCGATCCGCCGGTCGAACGCGTGCGCTACATGGGACGCGCGGCGCTCGCGATCGGCGTGACCATGCAAGCTGGCGGCAACGTCGTCGAACTGGGTCGCGCGCTCGAAGCAACCACGAAGCGTTTGCAGTCGGGCCTGCCGGCCGGCATTGCATTGCACGAATACAGCAGCATGCCAGCAGCCGTCACAAAGTCGCTCGATGACTTTCTCGAAGCCGTCGCGGAAGCTGTATTGATCGTCCTCATCGTCAGCCTTGCCAGCCTCGGCTTCCGCACCGGCATGGTCGTCGCGATCACGATTCCGTTCGTGCTTGCCGCCACGGCGCTCGGCATGTGGTGGTTCGGTATCGGCCTGCACAAGGTATCGCTCGGCACGCTGATCCTTGCGCTCGGCTTGCTCGTCGACGACGCCATCATCGCGATTGAAATGATGGCAGTGAAACTCGATGAAGGCTGGGACCGCGTGCGTGCGGCGAGTTTCGCCTACACCAGCACCGCGTTTCCTATGTTGACCGGCACCTTGATTACCGTGGCCGGCTTCCTGCCGATCGCACTGGCAAAATCCGGCACCGGCGAATATACGCGCTCGATCTTCCAGGTCTCGGCGATCGCATTGATCGTGTCGTGGATCGCGGCCGTGGTTGTGATCCCCGTACTCGGCTTCGCATTGCTGCCCGAAGCGCACCAGCATCGTCCGAATCGCCTCGCCGCCTGGTTTCGCAGCCGCATCCTGCGTCGTGCTGCGGCAACCGCGGCGACGCAGCCTGCAGACCCGTACGAGAGCGCGTTCTACCGCCGCTTCAGCCGCGTCGTCATGTGGTGTGTCGATCATCGCTGGCGCGTGCTTGGCGCAACGCTTGCGTTGTGGCTGGTGTCGATCGGCGCATTCGCGCTGGTGCCGCAGCAGTTTTTCCCCAGTTCGGATCGCACTGAGCTGCTGATCGACCTGCGCCTCGGTGAAGGCGCGTCGCTCACGGCGACGCTCGCCGCCACCGAGCGCATGGAACAGGAACTCGCCGCGCGCAAGGAAGTTGATCACTACGTCAGTTATGTCGGCGCAGGTGCGCCACGCTTCTACCTGCCATTGGACCAGCAGCTGCCGCGTGCGAATTTTGCGCAGATCGTCGCGACCGCGCACGATGTTGAATCACGCAAACGCCTTGCCGACTTCGTGCAGATCGCGTTGCACGAGCGCTTCCCGGATGTGAGCGGTCGCGTGAGCGCGCTGGAGAACGGGCCGCCGGTCGGCTTTCCTGTGCAGTTTCGTGTTTCCGGTGACGACATCGCGAAGGTGCGTGCGATCGCTGAAGACGTCGAGCGCACGATGCGCACGGATCCGGGAACGGCGAATGTGCAGTTCGACTGGGACGAGCCATCGACGCGCTCGATCCGTCTGGAGATCGACCAGGACAAGGCGCGTGT
>JBDSNK010000367.1:0-10632 GCA_039915385.1 Dokdonella sp. | reverse complement strand
GCGAGCGGCACGCGGGCGCTGCCAAAGTGAGCGTGTCCCATCAGGTCGCAGGCGAAAGCGGATTCGATGCTTCGCGCACGATCGTCGACGTGGTCACCGACGACATGCCGTTCCTGGTCGATTCGGTCGGCATGGCAATCGCGAAGGCCGGCCTGCAGATCCATTCGGTGATCCACCCGGTGTTCCGCGTCGAGCGCGATGCGAAGGGACATCTGACCAGCTTCGGTGCGCCGGAGAATACCGGCGGCCACGCCGAGTCGGTGATGCATTTCGAAATCGACCGCGCTTCGGAGGCGGCGGAAGTCGATTCCCTGAAGCAGGCGATTGTCGACGCGCTGGAAGATGTGCGCGCCAGCGTGCAAGACTGGAAAGCGATGCGCGATTGCATGCTGAGCGTGGCCGATGACCTCACCAATCGCAAGATGCCGGTGGATGCTGCCGGCGTCACCGAAGCGCAGGACTTCCTGCGTTGGTCTGCCGACGACAACTTCACCTTTCTTGGTTGCCGTGAATACCAGGTCGCGAAGATTGGCGATGACGAAGTGCTGCAGGCGGTTGAAGGGTCCGGGCTAGGTATCCTGCGTGGTTCCGAGCGTTCCCTTGCGCCACGCTCGCTGCGCACGCTGGTCGCGAAAAACCTTCCGCAATCGGGATCTCTGGACGCCATCATCCTGACGAAGACGAACGCACGTGCCGACGTGCATCGTTCGGGTTACATGGACTACATCGGCGTGCTGCGCTTCGACGATGCGGGTGTGCCGATCGCCGAGCAGCGTTTCCTCGGCTTGTTCACCACGAATGCGTACATGGCGCGCCCGCAGGACGTGCCACTGGTGCGACGCAAGGTCGAGGCAGTGATGCGGCGATCGGGTTTGCGGCGCGATTCGCACTCGGGCAAGGCGTTGCGCCACGTACTCGAGCTGTTGCCGCGCGACGAATTGTTCCAATGCAGCGAGGAAGAGTTGTTCACGACCGCGATGGGCATCCTCGCCCTGCGCGAACGTCCGCGCACGCGCCTGTTCGTGCGCCGCGACAAGTACGGACGCTTCTATTCCTGCCTCGTCTATCTGCCGCGGGATCGCTTCAACACCGAGGTGCGCGAGCGCATCGAGGCGCTGCTCAAGCAGGCATTCCACGGAGAATACATCGACTCCTCGATCCAGGTCGGTGAATCGCCACTGGCGCATCTGCATTTGGTCGTTCGGCCCAAGCCTGGTGACCACACCAACCACGACGTTGCCGATCTCGAAGGCAAGGTCGAGCATATCGTGCGCAGCCGCCACGACGAGCTGCGCGAAGCGCTGGTACAGCGCTACGGCGAGGACAAGGGGCTCAGGCTTGCGACGCGCTTTGCACGTTTTTTGCCTGCTGGTTACATCGAGGAGGTTGGCCCGCAGGCCGCCGCGATCGACGTCGAGATGGCGGCGAGCTTGCGCGACGTCGACGACCTTCGCCTGAGTCTCTATCGTTCGCAGCGCAAGCCCGGCATCCTGCATTTCAAGGTATTCCGCTTCGGCGGTGCGATCGTGCTGTCGGAGGTCATTCCGTTGCTCGAGAACATGGGGCTCAAGGTACTCACCGAGCAACTCCACGAAATCAACGTCCAGGGCGGACCGCTGTATATCCAGGACATTGCGGTGCAGCCGGCGACGCGCTGCGATTTCGACATCGACGAGATACACGAAGCATTCCAGACCGCGTTCGATCGCACCTGGCGCGGCGCAGCCGAGAACGATGCGTTCAACAAGTTGATCCTGGGGGCCCAGCTCGACTGGCGCCAGGTCAGCATGCTGCGCGGCTACTGCAAGTACCTGCTGCAAACGGGCGTCACGTTTTCTCAGGCCTATATGGAGGAAACGCTCAATCGGTATCCGGCGATCGCGGGGCTGTTGGTCGAACTGTTCGAAGCCGGCTTCGATCCGGATCGCGAGAACGTCGGCAAGACGGTCGTCGAAGCGGCGGGCCAGCGTCTGGCGAGAGAACTGCGCACCCTGATCGCCGTCGATGTGCAGAAGGCCCATCCCAGGCTGATCGATGATCTGGTCGTGGCGCGGGCTGCCGCGCGTGCACAGCAAATCAGCGCGATTGTCGCCACCATCAAGGTGCTGCTAGACCACGTCGCCAGCATCGATGAGGATCGCATTCTGCGCGCCTATCTCGGCGTCATTGGCGCAACCCTGCGCACCAGCTACTTCCAGAGCAAAGACGGTGTGCCGTCGCACACGATCAGCTTCAAGTTCGATTCGGCAAAGGTGCCGGACCTGCCCAAGCCGCGCCCGTATCGCGAGATCTGGGTCTATGGACCGCGCGTGGAGGGCGTGCATCTGCGTTTCGGGCCTGTTGCGCGCGGTGGCTTGCGCTGGTCCGATCGTCGCGAGGATTTCCGCACCGAAGTACTCGGTCTGGTGAAGGCGCAGATGGTGAAGAACACCGTCATCGTGCCAGTCGGATCGAAGGGTGGCTTCTTTGCAAAGCATCCACCGGCCAGCGGTGAACGTGACGCGGTGCTCGCCGAAGGTATCGACTGCTACAAGATGTTCATCAACGGTCTGCTCGACATCACCGACAACCTCGTCGACGGTCGCATCGCCCATCCGCAGAGCGTGATCCGCCACGATGGCGATGATCCCTATCTCGTCGTCGCCGCGGACAAGGGTACTGCGACGTTCTCCGACATCGCCAACGCGATCAGCAACGAACACGGCTTCTGGCTCGGTGACGCGTTTGCATCCGGGGGCTCGGTCGGATACGACCACAAGAAGATGGGTATCACTGCAAAGGGCGCCTGGGAATCGGTCAAGCGTCACTTCCGCGCGCTCGGACGCGACAGTCAGACCGCGGACTTCAGCTGCGTCGGCATTGGCGACATGTCCGGCGATGTATTCGGCAACGGCATGCTGTTGTCGAAGCATATTCGCCTGGTAGCGGCGTTCGATCACCGTCACATCTTCCTCGACCCTCATCCCGATGTGGCCGCGTCGTTCAAGGAGCGTGAACGCATGTTCGCGTTGCCGCGTTCATCCTGGGCCGACTACGATGCCAAGGTCATCTCGACTGGTGGCGGCGTGTTTGCGCGCGGCGCCAAGACAATTCCCGTTTCGCCGGAAATCTGTCAGGTGCTCGGTGTCGATCAGGCCACCGGACAGATGACGCCGAACGAACTGATGAGCGCGATTTTGAAAGCGCCAGTCGACCTGCTGTGGAACGGCGGTATTGGCACTTACGTGAAAGCGGAAACGGAAACCAATGCCGATGTCGGCGATCGCGCGAACAATGCACTGCGCATCAGTGGGCGCGACCTGCGCTGCAAGGTAGTGGGCGAGGGTGGCAACCTCGGCTTCACCCAGAAAGGGCGTATCGAAGCGGCGCTGCACCACGTGCTGCTCAACACGGACTTCATCGACAATTCCGCCGGCGTGGATACGTCGGATCACGAGGTCAACATCAAGATCCTGCTCAACGATGCCGTGCAGCGTGGCGAGCTGACGACCGAGCAACGCAACACGCAGCTTGCGGCGATGACCGACGAGGTCGAGCGTCTCGTGCTGTCGGACAACTATCGCCAGAACCAGGCGATCACGGTGATGGAGCACATGTCGGTGCATCGCCTCGGCTCGAACGCGCATTTCATCCGTACGCTTGAAAGCGAGGGCTTGCTCGACCGCCAGATCGAATTCCTTCCGTCGGACGCAGAGCTTGCCGAGCGCAAAACGCGTCACCAGGGGCTCACGCGACCGGAACTCTCGGTGTTGCTGTCTTACTCGAAGATCAAGCTGTTCCAGCAATTGCTCGATTCGGATGTGCCGGAAGACCCGTATCTGTCAAAGGAACTTTTGCGCTACTTCCCCGAGCCGTTGCGCGTACCCTACGCGGAACACATGCAGCGGCATCGACTGAAGCGCGAAATCATCGCGACCGTCGTGACCAATTCGATGGTCAACCGCATGGATGCGACGTTCGTGTTGCGCATGCAGGAAGACACCGGTCAACCGCCCGCGGCGATCGCCAAGGCGTACTCGGCGATCCGCGAAGTCATGGACGCGCGTGGAATCTGGGCCGAGATCGAAGCGCTCGACGGCCAGATCGGCGAAACCGTGCAGATCGACGCCTTGCTCAAAGTCTGGGATTTGTTGCGCAACCTTACGCGCTGGCTGCTCAACCACCGCGGCTCGAACCTTGATATCGCCGGAATCGTCGAGCGCTACGCGCCGGGCGTCGAGCAACTGCGCGCGTCGGTGCCGCACGTGCTGACCTCGACGGGTCGCGCCGACTATGACGTCGACGTCGAGAAGTGGCAGGGTCTCGATATTCCGGAAGCACTGGCGCACCGGTTGGCGGCGATTCCTGTGCTCGGTGTTGCACTCGATATCGTCGAGGTGGCGCTTGAAAGCGGTCGCCCGCTCGATCGCGTCGCGTCGGTGTTCTTCGAACTGGGTCAGGCGCTCGATATCGACGGCTTGCGCCGGCAGATCGAGGGTCTGCCGGTCGAGAGCCGCTGGCACGCACAGGCACGTGGTTCGTTGCGCGACGAACTGGCGACCCAGCATCGGGCGCTCGCCACGCAGATCCTCGCGGGCGCGAGCGAAGCGGTGGAACACCCCGTTGCGCGGTGGCTGGAGCGTGGCGACGCGACGCTGAAGTTTACCCTCGGCATGCTCGCCGAGATCCGCACGCAATCGGTCGACTACCCGATTGCGTCGGTGGCATTGCGGCGCTTCGCGCAGCTGGTGCAGGCGGCGTCGAAAGCCGCCTGACTCCGACGATCGTGTTAGCTTCCCGACCAGGCGCCGCAGCATCGCGGCGCCGTTCAGACGAGGCGGGGAACCGATGAGCCAGCGCATCGCCTTTGTCGCAAGTCCGACCGCCGAGGCTCAGACAGCGCGCGTCACACTCGCCGCGCGCTATGGCGACACGGCACTCGACGAAGCCGAGGTTATCGTTGCGCTCGGCGGCGACGGATTCATGTTGCGCACCCTGCACCGGCACATGGCGCGCGCATTGCCAGTCTACGGCATGAAGCTGGGCACGGTCGGTTTCCTGATGAACCAGTACGGACTCGACGAACTGCGCGATCGGCTTGCTCGCGCGCAGCCCACGGTACTGCGACCGCTGCTGATGGAAGTGGTCAGCGAATCGGGCAGCAGTGCAACGGCGCTTGCCTTCAACGAAGTGTCGCTGTTGCGCCAGACCAAGCAGGCCGCGCATGTTCGCGTGTCGTTGAATGGCGTTGCCAAGATCGAGGAGCTGATCTGCGATGGCATCCTCGTGTCCACGCCTGCCGGCTCCACCGCCTACAACCTGTCTGCGCACGGGCCGATTCTGCCGCTGGGTTCGCAACTTCTCGCACTGACGCCCATCAGTCCGTTTCGCCCGCGGCGCTGGCGTGGCGCGATCCTGCCGGCGATCACCGAGGTCAAGTTCGAAATTCTCGATCCGTACAAACGGCCGGTCAGTGCGACGGCCGATTCCAGCGAAGTACGTGACGTCGTTGAAGTCGTGGTGCGCGAATCGCGCGAACGCACAATGACTTTGCTGTTCGATCCCGAGCACGGGCTTGAGGAGCGCATTCTCAACGAACAGTTCGAGTTGTAGAGTTTTTCGCATGCGATCAAGATGATCGAGATGCCACGGCTGTCGTCGATGCGTTGGTTGGGATTTGCGTTGGCGACGCTGGGTCTCGATGCGTGTTCCAGCCTGCGCTATACCGCGCACGTCGCGCATGGCCAGGCGATGTTGCTGGTTCATCGGCAGTCAGTGGCGCGCATGGTTGCCGATCCACGCACCGACGCGTCGCTGCGTGCACGGCTGAGCGAGGCGCAGGCGGCACGTCGCTTCGCCTCGGATCACCTCGACCTGCCGCGAAACCGCAGCTACACCAGCTATGTGGATCTCGGCCGTCCGTTTGTCACCTGGAACGTGTTCGCGACCCCGGAATTCTCGGTCGAGCCGGTCACGCACTGCTTTCCGTTCGCCGGGTGCGTCGCGTACTTGGGCTTCTTTGACAGCACGCATGCACTCGAGGCAGCGAAAAAACTTGCCGATCGCGGCGACGACGCGCAGGTCGAGGGCGCCGCTGCGTATTCGACGCTGGGCTGGTTTGCCGACCCGCTTCTCTCCAGCATGCTGCGCTGGGATGACGACGAGCTGGATGGCGTGATCTTCCACGAGCTCGCGCACCAGCAGCTGTACGTCAAGGATGACACAGCGTTCAATGAATCGTTTGCGAGTTTTGTGCAGGAGCAGGGTCTGCGTGATTGGCGCGCGGCACGCGGGCTGATGCCGAAGGACGCTGCAGCGGAATCGGTGCGTGATCTTGGCTTCCAGCATCTCGTACTGGACCTTCGCGAGCGTTTGCGCGCCTTGTACGCGAAGCCGCTGGCAGCTGCGGAGATGCGTGCGGCCAAGGAGAATGAGATGGCCGCTTTTCGACAACGTTATGCAAGCGTACGCGATAGCGATTGGCACGGCGACGTGCGCTACGACCACTGGGTCGCTGCGCCGATCGACAATGCTCGTCTGCTTCCCTTCGGTCTCTATGAACGATGGGTAGCAGCATTCGCAGCTCTTTTCGAGCAATCCGGGAAAGCTTGGCCGGCGTTCTATTTGCGTGTCGCAAATCTTGCGAAGACGCCGAAGCTGCAGCGCGACTGCGAGCTGACGACACTCGCGGCCGATCATCATGATGCAATCGGGATCAGTCCTGAATGCCCGAAGTGACAAGGTGTGAGGTCAGGGCCTTTTGACTGACGGTGGCGTACTGGGGAGTTGCGGCCACGCGATTGTCAGCAAGCGACACATCGTTGTTGGCGCGTTTGTTGTGCTGTCCATTCGCTGAATGCAGCTCGCCTCGAGTCAACGTTTGCAGTGTTCCAACGTTGAAGCAGGCATGCAGCGCGACGTCCGCGCTTCCATGAGGAAACAGGTCATGAAGATAACGCGCGTGGCAGGATTGTGTATGGCAATCGGCTTGGGTCTTGGCTTGGTCATGTCGGCGCCCGCATCAGCGCGCGCCTTGGTCGGTCTGTCGATTGGTGTGGCACCGCCGCCCGCGCGCATCGAGCGCGCGGGCAGGCGCCCGGGTTATGCATGGGCGCCTGGCTATTGGCGCTGGAATGGCGCCCGTCATGTGTGGATCGACGGCGCCTGGCTGGCCGCGCGGCCGGGGCGCCGATACATCCCGACTGCCTGGCTACGCGTTGGGCCGTCGTGGCATTTTCATCGCGGCTATTGGCGCTGAAGACAGTCGTTTACCTCAATGCCGGTGACGGCTCTTTTCAGCGACGACCCTCATTCAGCGCGCTCGTACCCAACGGTTGTATTCCGCTTTTGAAATCCGGCCGTCGCGATTTGAATCGGCGTAGATGAAATCATTCGCGAGCAGGGCATATCCCGCCGCATCATCGCTGTTGAGATAGCCGGCGCCGCGCCGATCCAGTTGCGCGAATGTGGGCGCCGGCCCTGGATCCTGTGCTGCCGGTTGACCGGTGTGTACGACGAGTTTGCCCTCATCAGTGGGATATACCGCGGTCTGCCTGTCGTTTGTGTCCTGGGCGGAAGCAGCCGTGCAGCAAAGCACGAGCATGCCGGAAATCAGAATTTCAAGTTTCATGATGATCACCTGACTAAGGAAATATGGCGGTTGGGAGGTGTTGTCTCTCGCGCCATCCAACAGGCGACGAGTCACCGCGGTGCCGATCATCGACTTTGCATTCTTAACCTCGCCGAAACTGTGCAGATGAGGCTGCGGGCGCGATTCAAGATCGCTCATTCGATGTATCGTCACGCGGTCTGTTATCGAGCCGCGCATGTCGAAACCCCGTTTCCGCTCCTTGGCATTGCCGTCGGCAGCTCGCGCTTTCGCCGCAGTTCTGGTTGCCTGCATGTTATCGACGGCGTGTCGGCGCGAGCCGGAGCAAGCGCTTTCGCCGCCATCGGCTCCTCCGCCTGTGGCGGTTGTGCAGACGCTGACGGCCGGCGCGCCGGCCGCCAAGCCGATCGACCCAGCAACGCCATCGCTCGAACTCGCGCGGGAATCCGTAGCGAAACTCGCGCGCAAGGTGGAAGCGGCGATTGGGCAGACGGCGGCGTGTCTTGCGCACACGGCCGCAGGTTCGCCCTCGCGCTCGATTGCTGTGCACCGCTGGGTCGATGGCGCCGGGATCACTCACTATTCCGATCAGCCACCTGCGTCAAGCATGTCCAACCATCGCGTGATCGAAGTGCAGGGCCTGCCGCCGATCGCGGTGCAAGCGGTCGGCAACGACATGAACCTGCCCGACGAATTGCAGCAGCGCGCCGTTGCGGATGCGCTGGGTGTGCAGCGCGTGATGCGCGACGTGCTCGGCGTCGGCGCGCCCGCCGGATTGACTTTGCACATCGTCTTCGTGAAGTCGTCGGAAACCTACGCGCGCCTGATTGGCGAGCCGGCGCTGGCTTCCTCGGCTGGTGCCTACTCGACCGCGCAGCAGACGATCTACGTGCGCATGCAGGCGCAGGAAGAAGCCGGGTTCGCCGTGTTGCGCCACGAGATCACGCATGCGCTCGTGCATGAGTCGATCGGCAATTTGCCAACGCCACTCAACGAAGGCATGGCCGAATATTTCGGACGCTACCGTGTAGGCGGCCTTGGCGGACAAGTTGATGTCGGCGCCGACCGCGAGGGCATGATCGCGGCGGCACCATCCAACGACGAAGCGGATGCGCTGGTCGATTTGCTCGCTCGCGACGGCAACACCTTTTATGGCGACGAAGCGGGCCCCTCCGGTCGCGAGCGACGTTATCTGCGCGCCTACGCGCTGGTGGCGCTGTTGATGCAAAGTTCGGGTCCCAGGGCCGTGCTGGCCGCAGTGCTTGCCGAGCAACGTGCCGACCCTTGCCGTCCGGTCGCGTCGGAGCGGATTCTGGAGAAGCGCTATCCCGGTGGTTTGCGGGCACTGTCTGGCGCTTGGGCGGGTTTCATGCGCAATCCTCCTTCCGGCAGCCAGGCCTATTGAGCGACGCACGTGATTGCGGCTCAAGCCTCGCGAGGTCCGCCGCTGGGCTTGGCAGGTGGCTGCGCATGGCCCCGCAGCGGGTCGCGTACGCCGGCCAACTCGGTTAAACTGACCTGCTGTGTTTGCGTCATGCGCCCGTTCAAGGTTTACGACAGCGCGTCTCTGCGGGCATCTCGTCAGGATCGGCGGGTCCGCGTTGTGGGAGGTCGAAAGGCTATCCCTGCACACGCAGGGTCGGATCGGCGCCAGTGCGAAGGCGTCAACAGCGCCTGGCAGCGGGCGCCTGCTCAATGAAGGCCGCGGCGCTGGCGCTGCGGTTTTTTTTTCCGAGCCGGCTCGGTCTTATACGCCGCGTGCCCGCGTCATCGGCTTGCGTTGATGGTTGAAAACGAGCCGGATTGCCTCATTGTGATGTTTCGATAACGGTAGTCGAGGCGAACGCGTCGTCGACCAAGGTCAAGGAGATACGTAATGCTGACCCTCAACGTGCGTGGATTGCCGCGCAGTGCAACCGAAAATTCCGTTACGGAATTGTTCGGAAAATTCGGCCGTGTGCACAAGCTCAAGCTCGCAACCGACCCGTTCAAGAACGAATGCCGCGGTTTCGCCGAGCTGGCGATGGAAGGGCATGAGGCGCGCGCGGCGATCGCCAGCCTCGATGGCTCGACCCAGGATGGCGCGACGATGCGCGTTGGCCTTGCCAGCGATCGCCCGCAGCGCGGTCGTCGCTAGACGCATATTTAGCGCGGTGCCGGCCGGTTTTCGTGTCGGCGCCGTTGCTGGCATCATGGCGCAGTCTTCGCTGACAGCCTTTCTCGATGCCTACCGGAACAACGCTGCTGATCGAACCTCGCCTGCACGACCTCGGCGACGGTTTTTCCGTGCAACGTTTGCTTCCGTTTCGTTTGCGCCGAAGCGTGGGTCCGTTCGTATTCTTCGACCACATCGGTCCGGCGGATCTGGCGCCCGACCGTGGCCTCGATGTGCGTCCGCATCCGCATATCGGGTTGGCCACCGTCACCTATCTCTACGAAGGTGCGCTGACGCACCATGACAGCCTTGGTTGCCAGCAGGTCATCCGTCCTGGCGACGTTAACTGGATGACCGCCGGGCGTGGCATCGTGCATTCCGAGCGCACGCCTGCGGCCGAACGCGCGGCGGGCCACCGCATTCATGGCATCCAGACCTGGGTCGCATTGCCGCAAGCATTTGCTGAAGCCGAGCCGGAATTTCTCCACTACGCAGCCGGTACGCTGCCGCTGGTGGAACGCGATGGTGTGCGCCTGCGCGTGATCGCGGGAACCGCTTTCGGAATGCAATCTCCTGTACGCGTCTACGCGCCGACCTTTTATGTGGATGTCGAGTTCGCGGCAAGCAGCCACCTAATCGTGCCGCCCGACCACGAGGAGCGCGCGATCTACGTCGTTTCCGGCGACGTTCGCGTCGACGGCGAATTGATTCCGGTGCAGCACATGCTGGTGCTGCCCACTGGGGGCGCCGCAGAAATGGTTGCTGATGGAGCCGCGAGGGTTTTGCTTTGCGGCGGTGCGCCGCTCGATGGAGAACGATTTCTCTGGTGGAACTTCGTCGCATCGAGCAAAGAGCGCATCGAGCGCGCAAAGTCGGACTGGCTTGGGCA
>JBDSNK010000290.1:0-13649 GCA_039915385.1 Dokdonella sp. | reverse complement strand
ACGCGTTGCGAGCGCGAGTTGTTGAGGTGATGGACGACAATGGCCATTAACTGCTCCCGCATTCGGCGCGGCTGCCTTCGTTGGCAGCACAAGATTCGGATAGTACGCGACAGCGCGGATGGCGATGCTGGCGTCCCGTCATCACAAGGACATCCGCCCATGGCTTTTCGCATTTCCGGTCTGCCAGCCGAAGCGTTCGCGCACTTGTTTGCACTGTCCGACGCCGAACTCGCCGTGCATGGCGCCGTGCGTGAGGTTGCCGCAGGTCGCTATCCCTGTCGGGTCAGCCTCACCGACGCCGAGCCCGGTGACAGCCTGATCCTCGTCAACTACCTGCACCAGCCGGCGAACTCGCCGTATCGCTCCCGCCACGCGATCTACGTGCGCGAAGGCGAAACGAGATACGACGCCATCGACGAGGTGCCCGAGCAATTGCGCCGGCGCATCTTGTCGGTTCGCGGTTTCGACGAGGCCGGCATGATTACCGAAGCCGATCTCGTCGAAGGCGCGCAACTCGAAGGACTTGTCGAGCGCTTTTTTGGCAATGAACGTACGCGCTATATCCAGCTGCATTTCGCGAAGCCTGGTTGCTATGCGGCTCGCGTCGAGCGTGCCTGAGGCCGAATGCCGGAAGACGATTGGACCTGCGTCGCCCACGCTTCGGCGCAGGTGATACGAATGGCAGTGGCGTAGCGATCGTGCGACACGCGAGGCTTCGCTATCGGATACGGCGAAGAGGCGGCGATGTCGCGACTTGCATTGATTTTCGCGCTTTTGTTTTCACTCGAGGCGACCGCGCAGACCGCAGCCGAACTGGCGCCGGGTGTGCACTGGCTGCCGGGCAGGTTCGTCGCCGGTGCGCAGCCGGATGGCAATACGGTGCTGTTCGACGGCAGCGCCGGGTTGCTGGTGTTCGACAGTGGACGCCATGCGCGCCACACGCAGCAGATCATCGATTACGCAAAAGCGCGCGAGCTACCGATCGCCGCGATCGTCAACAGCCACTGGCATCTTGATCATGTCGGTGGCAATGCCATGCTGCGCAAGGCGTTTCCGAACGCGCACGTGTACGCAAGCGTGGCGATCGAGGATGCAATGCACGGTTTCCTCGCAAAATATCGCGCGCAGCTCGAGGGTGCGATCGGTCAGGCATCGGATGAGCCGGCCAAGCAAGCGTCTTTCCGCGACGAGATCGCCTTGATCGACGCTGGCCCGGCGCTGTATCCGGACCAGCCCGTGCGTGCAGCCTTCACGCGTGAGCTGGCCGGACGCAAGGTTTACATCGGCATCGAGCGCGATGCGGTGACGGCAGGCGATGTGTGGCTGTTTGATCCGGTAACGCGCGTGCTTGCGGCGGGCGATCTGGTGACCTTGCCGGCGCCGTTGTTCGATACCGCTTGTCCTGCGCGTTGGCAGGCGGCATTGGGTCGGCTTGCAAAGAACAACTTCAGTCAATTGGTGCCCGGTCACGGCGCGCCGATGCGTCGCGCACAACTGACGACGTATCGGCATGCATTCGATGACCTGCTCGCCTGTGCCGCGAGCCCGCAGCCGAAAGCGACGTGTATCGAGGGCTGGATGCGTGATGCCGACGCACTCATACCGGCAACCGATCGTGAGCTGGCACGTTCGCTGATCGACTACTACGTCGACAATAGTCTGCGTGGTGAGGCACTCAAGGCGAATCCGCGCTGCACGATTTGAACGTGCCTGATCTCGTCTTGCCGGTACTACGCTGCCAACGCATGCATGCTCAGGCCCCGCGCTTGCGCGGGCGCGCCATCGGTTTGGCGCTGCCCGTTGGTACAACTCGCGGCTGCGCGGCTTCCTCGCCAGCACGAAACGCCGTGGCTTCGTCCATCAGCCAATGCTTGAAGGCCGTGAAGCCCGAGTGCTCGCGCGAGCGATCCGGGTAGACCAGGTAGTGTGCATAGCGAGCCTTCATGCGTTCGGGGAACAGCGCAACCAGGCGACCGCTTTCGATCAAGGCTCGCGCCATCGTCACGCGGCCAAGCGAAACGCCCATCCCTTCGAGCGTGGCGCGTTGCAAGGTTTCCGAATCGCTGAAATTCGCCGCGAAGCGGACGGGCGCCTTGCCGCCATGCAGCTCGAACCAGCGTGACCAGGGGTCGTCCGGACACAGCAGCGGCAACTCGCCCAGTTGATCCAGGCGTGGTTTCTTGCGGCCCGCGAGCAGACTCGGGCTTGCCACCGGCGTCAGCCACTCCTCGAACAGGAGTTCCGCGTTGAGGCCGTCCCATTGTCCTGGCCCGTAGCGCAGTGCGCCGTCAAAGCGGCCGTCCGCAAAGTCGACGCGCTCGATTGACGAGTCAAGGCTGAATTCGAGATCCGGACGCAGCGCGACGAAGCGCGGCAGGCGCGGCATCAGCCAGCTTGACGCCATCGACGGCAGCGCGCTGAGGTTGAGGCCGGTATCGCGTCGCGCGCACAGCGGACGCAAAGCGACTTCGATCGCATCCAAGTGCGGGCCGACATGCTCCAGCAAACGCGCGCCTTCCGCCGTGAGTTTCAGACCGCGCGGCCCGCGCAGGAAAAGACTGCAACCAATGCGCTGTTCAAGTAGCCGCACCTGATGGCTGAGCGCACTCACGGTCAGGTGCAGGCGTTCGGCCGCGCGCGTCATGTTCTGCGCGCGGGCAGCCGTCACGAAGACCTGCAGCGCATTCAGAGGAGGGCGTTCCATGTTTAGTATTTCTCAAGTCAGACTATCAAAGAAATCGCTACCGCGCGGTCATAAAGCGGCCTATCTTGCCGCTACAGCAACACAACCGCAAGCAGAGGAGTACGCGTCATGTTGAAAGAATTGAACAGTATCGCCAATGGACTGCTGGGTCTGCACGGCTATCCGGCGGGTCCGACCGTTGCCGCCGAAACGCCGCCGAAGCGAGCGCCAGTGGCGAGCGTAAAGTCCGCCGCAACCGTGCGTGTCTCGGGCAAGTCAGCCACATCGTGCGTGCCCGTCGTGCCGGTGCGCGCGCGTTCGTACTTCGCCTGGTGACGCCGCCATGAAAATCGGGATCGGAAGCGTCGCGATCAGCTTGCCGCTGCTGGCGGCAGGAGCGACGGTCGTGCTCTGGTCGTCGTCGTTCGCGGCGATTACCTACGGACTGCAGGCTTTCACGCCAGCAGAATTGTCTCTGCTGCGATTCGGCATCGCGTCACTCGTTCTGGCAGTACCAGTCGCGCTCGGAGCGATCCGGTTGCCACCTCGCAGCGACTGGCCGGCGATTGGCATACTCGGTCTGCTCGGAATGACGGTCTACCAGTTGACGCTAGGTTTTGCGATGACGCGCATCCCGGCCGGTGCGGCCGCCGTGATTATCGCGCTTGTACCAGGCGTGACCTCGGCGCTGGCAGCGATGCGACTCGGTGAAAGACTGACGTCGCGCATGGGCGTCGGACTTGCGATCGCGTTTGCCGGCGTGGTGATGGTCATGCTCGGCAGTGGCCGCGCGCTGCGTTTCGAGCCGATGATCTTGCTGGTGCTCGTATCGGTGCTCGCCAGCAGCATCTATTTCGTCTGGCAGAAGCCCTTGCTTGCACGCACGACTCCACTCGGTTTCACGACTCTGAGTATCTTTGCGGGTACCTTGGGCCTGTTGCCGTTTGGTCTTGATCTGCCAGCCAGGCTTGTGCAGGTTCCGCTATCGCAATTGGCGTCGGCCGCGTATCTCGGCATTGCGCCGACGGTCCTTGGCTATCTGTGCTGGAACTGGGCTCTGTCGCGCGCGCCGGCGTCGACAGTGACCAGCTTCTTGTATGTGCAGCCGTTGTTCGCAAGCGCAATTGCGTGGTTCTGGCTCGGTCAGACCCTGAGTGCATTGGCCATCGCAGGTGGTGTACTTGCAGTGGGTGGCGTGGTTCTGACCATACGCGGCTCCAACTCTGGGGCGAAGCCGCTGTCGCCGAAACTCGCAGAATTGCAGACGGCGACGTCCTGCATCGAAATGTGCTGAAAAAGGTCGGGCTCTCACGATCTTGCTGCCACCGTTGACGGTAGTGGCCCAGGCAGATCCAAGCAGCCTGTAAGAATCGACAGCTTCCGATACTCACGCAGGCCGGCTATATCTAGTCGCGCAGGATCTAGGGATCCTGCTCTCGACCGCTCGCGAGCAGGATCCATAGGCGGCCCACGGATGGGCCATTCGCTCGCTTTTGGAAGCATCATTGCGCGGTCTGGCGTCCGCGTCTGCGTCCGCATCGGACGCACGCACGCAGTCGCGGGCGAGAGTCCTGCTTCGGGCCGGGACGCATGACGCGGGAGTGAAAAATGACGGCCATCCGCAACTCCCATGGTTCCGTGCCCCGCGTGTCTCCGCTTGCCTATATCGACCCATCGGCTCAGGTAGTCGGGCATGTGCAGGTCGGTGATTACGCATCGATCTGGCCGTGCAGCGTGGTGCGCGCCGACGCGCACGCGATCCGCATCGGCGCTCGCAGCAATGTCCAGGACGGTGCCTTGCTGCACGTCAGCCATGATGCGCTGTTCATGCTCGGCGGATTCGCCCTGACGATCGGCGACAACGTGACAATTGGCCATGACGCGGCCCTGCATGGCTGCTGTGTCCAGGATGCCTGCCTGATCGGCGTGCGCGCGACCATCCTCGATGGCACCCTGATCAAGAAGCACAGCATCGTCGGTGCCGGTGCTGTCGTGACCCAAGGCAAGGTTGTCGGCGAAGGCGAGCTTTGGCTGGGCGATCCCGCTCGCTACTTACGCATGCTGTCGGACGAAGAGATCGAGCAGATCTATTACAGCGCCAGGCAAAACGTGGTGCTCGGTGCCAACTACCGCGCCGAGCAGCGGCCGCCCACCGCGAACATTGGGTACGAATTCGATCGCCGCGCGTTGCGCGTCTGATCCCGGCTCAGGGGCATGCGCGGGTGACGACGCCCGCTCACGCCGTGTCGATCCCGAACAGATTCGACTGTGTCGGCGCCTCATCGGGCTGGATGAAATTCGCGAGGCCCACGCCGACCAGGCGGTACAGGATGGTCGAAGGCAGATTCACCTGCTCGCGCAAACCGAAGGCAATCGAAGTCAACTCGCCGGCGTCGCGAGGTGGCGTCGCCGGGGTGTAGCTGCGGGTCAGGATGCGGAACTCGCGCGTTTTGAGTTTCAGCACGACCGTGCGACCGATTCGCTCGTCCTTGCTCGCAGCCGCCCACACCTTTGCAGCGAGCTCGCGGATCGTCGGTTCGATCTGCGTCAGCGGGCGATCGTCGGCAAAGGTGTCCTCGGCGGAAATCGACTGCGTCGGCCGATTCGGTTTCACTTCGCTGTGGTCGATGCCATGCGCCAGTTCAGACAGGCGCCGACCGTAGCGGCCGAAACCCGCTTCGAGCGCCTGCACATCGAACGCGCGCAGCTCGCCGACCGTGCGGATGCCAAGTGCAGCCAGCTTGCCGTCCATGACCTTGCCGACACCATGGATGCGGGCGACCGGCAACGGCGTCAGGAACGCCTCGACCTCATGCGGGCGGATCACGAACAAGCCGTCCGGCTTGCGCCAGTCCGAGGCGATCTTGGCGAGGAACTTCGCCGGTGCGACACCGGCGGATGCGGTCAAACCGGTTTCCTCGCGAATCTGCGCGCGAATCAGCTTTGCGATCGCCGTTGCCGATGGAAGGTCGGACTTCGTCTCGCTCACATCGAGATACGCCTCATCGAGCGACAAGGGTTCGACCAGATCGGTCTGGCGCAGCATGATCTCGCGCACCTGTCGCGAGACAGCCTTGTAGCGCACGAAGTCGGGCGGCACGAAAACAGCGTCGGGGCACAGCCGCTCGGCGCGAACGGCGGGCATCGCCGAGCGCACGCCGAACGTGCGCGCCTCGTAGCTCGCGGCACAGACGACCGAGCGCGCGCCACGCCACGCCACGACGACCGGCCGCCCGCGCAGGGAAGGATCGTCGCGCTGTTCCACCGATGCGTAGAACGCATCCATGTCGATGTGGATGATCTTGCGCATGGCGCATGCGTGGTAGAGATCGGATCCGTGATCCTACTCCCGGCGTGGTGTTCGTCGGTGATCGCGCTGTCGACGAATGAGCGTCATGCGCGCGATCTTTCCTGCTCATTCTCACGGAACATTCCGCGCAGAATTCCTACAAGACGTCGCGCAAGTACCGGATCGACGCGCCGCGCGTCTGAGCAGACGATGCTGCTTTGGAACAGGGAAGTCGACGATGAACGCAAGAATGGGGCGGAACGGCAAGGTCAGTGGACGGCATGCAGCATCGGCACTCTTGCTGCTTTTGAGTTTCTTGCATCACGCCGACGCGGATTCCGTGTTCAAGTGTCGCGATACTGGCGGCCATATCACCTATCAGGATCATGCCTGCGCGAACACGCAGCTCGAGACGCGGGTCGAAATCGCGACGGCGCCAACGCCAACGCCATCGCCCGAATACGGCGCCGTGTCACATGCGCACCGGCCATCACGCCACGAATCCGCGCGTGCCGCGTCGCGCCACGGCGGTGCGGGCACGCGCGAAGTGGTGTCGTACGAATGCCGCGCGAGCAACGGTGACGTGTTTTATCGGCACTCGGGATGTCCGAAATCAATCAAGTCGAGCGGGTCAACGCAGGGACGTGGCAACAGCAAGAAGCCGGTTGCGGACTCTGTCACGGTCTCGGCAGTGCCGATGACGCGCTCGGAAGCCTGCCGGCGTCAGGCTGCAAGTGGCCTTGGCCGTGCGGGGCACGAGCACGACGACCCGGTATCCACGTACGACCGCAATGCAGGGCGGGATCCTTGTCGTCACTTTTGATGTCCTGTTGGCGGCGCGGGTGCGGCAGCGATGACTGCGGTTTAGGATAGGCATCAAACCGTCATGGAGAGAGGCGATGCCGATCCGTTTCCCGTTCTTGCTTGCGTTGTGCACCGCCGGCGTATTGGCCGCCTGTTCGAAGGTGCCGGAGCCCGTGTCCGCGCCGCGACCGGCCGCAACCGCAGCCCCCGTCGCGAATGCGCAGGCGAGCAAGGCACTCGATCTTTACCGCCAGCTGCGCGAGCAAAAGAACTGGGAAATGGCCGCGCCGGTTGGTCAGGAAGTCGTCATGAAATATCCCGGCAGCCCTGCCGCCAGTGAAGTACAGCAGACGCTGGCCGATACCTCGGCGCAGGCGACTGCGCAGACTACGCATCGGCGTCTGGAACGCCTGTGGAGCTATCAGTCCGGCAAGGAATCAGGTGGCGAGCAGAACACCGCATCGATCTACAGCAGCGACGCCACCACCGGCGATCGCGTACGCCTGATCCTGCGCCGGCATTCCGCCTGGGGGCAGAGTGCTTACCTGTTCGGCAGTGGAAAGGGATTCGAATGCCACGGCACTTGCAGTCTCGCGGCCCACTTCGACGATCAGCCGCAGAAAATCAAGGCTTATCTCCCGCCGACGGGTGAGCCGGCGCTATTCATCAATGACGACAAGGCGGTCATCGCAAAGCTGCACGGCACACAGAAACTGAGCATCGAGGTGGTCGAGAAAGGCAAGGCGCGACGAACCCTGGTGTTCGAGGTAGGCGGGTTCGACGCCGACAAGTTTCCGCCGCTGGCGAAGAAAAAATAGAGCCGTCGCAAGGCGCGGAATCCGCCGATCATCGAACGCTGAAAGCGCGGTTTCGCGGGCAGTGAGCGGAACCGGACCTACCGCGATTCAGATGGCTTCGGGCGCATGCGCTTCGAGCTTCACGCCGGTAGCGACGACTTCATAGTGGCGTTTGGCGAGCACGCGCAATTCGCCGCCATCGGCCAGACAGATTTTCACGAGTCGTTCGATGTGCGCGTTCTCGTGATTCGCCGGCTCGACATAGACGTGGATCTCGTAGTCGTTTCCGTCGCTGCCGCGTGCGTGGTAGAGGTGCTTGAGGACCATTGTCTTCCCGCCGGATATCCATCTGCGCCATCATCCCGCGCAAGCATGACAGCTCGCGACTGAATGTTATTTCGCTGTATGCAGGCCAAGCGCAAGCGCACAGTAGCCTGTGTTTCCCGTCACGTCCGCGAATGGTTCGATTCCATGGAGACTCAAAGACGTGTCTGCAGCGTCGATCATTTCCAGCTTCCCGCCGCAAGTCGGGGTTGACTGCCGGGTGCTGGTACTCGGCACCATGCCCGGCGTGCGTTCGCTGACGGCAGGCCAGTTCTACGCGCACCCTCGAAATCTGTTCTGGCCATTCATGGGCACACTGTATGGGGCGGCACCGGAGCTAGCCTATGCGGCCCGCATCGCGCATTTGCATCACGCAGGGATTGGCCTGTGGGACGTACTCGAGCATTGCGAGCGCAAAGGCAGCCTCGACAGCGATATACGTGCCGGCAGCGTCGTGCCCAACGATATCCCGTCGCTGCTGGACAAGCACACGACCATCGACGTGATCGCGTTGAACGGCAAGGAAGCAAGCAGGATATTCGCGCAACGAATCGCCCCGCGGATAGGAGCTGCGCGATTCGCTCGAACAACGATCCTCGCCCTGCCGTCGACGAGTCCGGCAAACGCATCGATTCCGCGAGCAATCAAGCTTGAGCGCTGGAGTGAGCTTATGCGCTGGTCATCACGGCCATCCGAATTGGGTCGCACGGGTTGAACATGTACGCCACGCAAGGGCTGAGCGGCGAGTTTTCCACGTGTTCAGGTTCATGCGCAGAGACTGCGCTCCTCCAACAACGAGAAGGTCTGAGCCATGAAGCGATATTCTGTTTCCGTATTGGGTGCCGCGATGGCGCTGTCGATGGCTGCGATCGTTCCGCTGAGCGCAAGCGCCGCATCCGCCGATATCGATTGCAAGCTCAAGTTTTCACTGACCGGCTGGTCGCTGATCTACAAGCACGCTGAAGGCCGCGGCGTCGTGACGTGCGAGGACGGCAGTTCGATGCCGGTCAAGATCAACGCCAAGGGTGGCGGTCTCACCGTCGGCAAGTCGCACATTGACAACGGCAATGGCCGCTTCACGGATGTGCACAACATCGATGAAGTCCTGGGTACCTATGCACAAGGGGATGCCAGCGTAGGCGCGGTGAAATCGGCAACTGCGCAGGTTCTGAGCAAAGGCACCGTGTCGCTCGCGCTGGCCGGCACCGGTGAGGGCGTTGAACTGGGCGTGAGTGTTGGCGGTTTCACGATCAGCAAGGCTGGCCGCGTCAAGGGTGCTCACCACGCGATGAAGTGATCGCTCGCAGCGATTGCCAACAAGCGGTGAAGACAAAGCCGACCCTGGAGGTCGGCTTTGTCGTAGATGCGCATTGCGCGACCAAGAGCTTGGAAACAGCGCACACGAAAACACCGCCACCCGGCCACGGCACGCCACAAGCGAGCGGAACTGCAGAGCAGTCGCTGATCGCGCGATAGTCTATTGCGGGCGCTCTGCGATGGCGTAGCGCTCACGACTTTCGGCGGTTGACGTTTTAGGGCGCAATCACCGACGCTGCACGACGTTCGGGTTCGCATTCGTCTTCACATGGGGGAGTGTCATGAGACATCTGTTGCGCGTCGTTGCTGTCCTGCTGCTGATCTGGGTCGGCATTTCTTTTGCGTATGCGGAAACGCCGCTGGTGCGTGACCTGCCGCCTGGTTTGCAGATTCCCGACGCGGCGCGGCCAGGGCCCGGTTTCGATGTCGATCGCGCAACCGAGGCCTACCTCAATCTGCTTTCGCCGGAACAGCGTGCGTCGTCCAATGCCTACTTCGAAGGCAACTACTGGCTGCAGCTGTGGGGCTTGCTTTACGGCCTGCTCGTTGCGCTGATCCTGTTGCGCAGCGGGCTCTCACGCTGGATGCGCGACTTCGCCGAGCGCATCAGCCGGCGACCATGGTTGCAGACCATCATCTATGCCTTGCAGTGGCTGCTTGTCGGCTTCTTGCTCGCGCTGCCGTTTTCGATCTACCAGGATTTCGTGCGCGAACACCAATACGGGCTGGCGACGCAGGACTTTGCTGGCTGGTTTGGTGACCAGGCCAAGGGTCTGGTGGTGAGCCTGATCATGGGGTCGCTGGTCATCGCGCTCGCCTACGCGGCGGTGCGTCGCGCTGGCGCGCGCTGGTGGGTGTGGGCGGGCGCTGGATCGTTTGTCCTGCTGCTGTTCGTGATGATGTTCTCGCCGGTGTTCGTGGAGCCCTTGTTCAACGACTACAAACCGTTGCGCGAGGGCGCCGTGCGCGAGGCGATCCTGTCGATGGCGCGCGCGAACCAGATTCCAACCGACAATGTGGTCGAGTTCGATGCGTCGAAGCAGACGACCCGAATCAGCGCAAACGTCGCCGGCTTTGCCGGCACCACACGCGTCGCACTCAACGACAACCTCCTCAACAAGACCTCGCTGCCTGAGATCAAGTCGGTCATGGGCCACGAGATGGGGCACTACGTGCTCAATCATGGCCTGCGTGGCGCGGTCTATCTGACCCTCGTTCTCGCGTTCGGCTTCTGGTTCGTGCATCGCGTATTCGATACCTTGCTTGCGCGCTGGGGCGGGCGCCTGGGCTTGCGCGGGCGAGCCGATCCGGCTGCACTGCCGCTCGCGGTCGCGATCCTGTCGGTGTTCATGTTCCTCGCCACGCCTTTGGTCAATTCGATCATTCGCCAGATGGAGGCCGAAGCGGATGCGTTTGGACTCAATGCGGCGCGCGAGCCGAACGGGTTTGCCATGTCGGCGATGCGACTGTCCGCCTATCGCAAGATCAAGCCAGGTCCGATTGAGGAGATCCTTTTCTACGATCATCCGAGCGGCTATCAGCGCGTGCACGCTTCGATGCTCTGGCTCAAGGAGAACCAGGACAACCCGACCGCGAAGGCGCCGCTGCCAGCACCAGGCCCGGCGTCGAAGTAGACATCGTCAGCGCGCACGCGCCGAGGGGCCGTGCGCGCGTATGATGCGCCCCTTGCGGGCCCGCGTGCCCTGGGGTGGGAGTGGACATGGTGCGTATTCTTCTGGCTGCAATACTCGGTGGCTTGCTGATGTTCGTCTGGGGCGCGGTTGCGCACATGGTGCTGCCGTTCGAGCGCGAGGCGATGAAGCCGATCCCGAACGAGGCAGCGGTGCTGTCCACGCTCGGCAGCAATCTGAGTGCGCCGGGCATGTACTACTTCCCGTGGACCGACATGAGCGGCAAGGCGACGCCGGAGCAACAGAAGGCGTGGCAGCAGCAGATCGCGAGCGGGCCCTCCGGTCTCCTGATCTACAAACCGAACAGCGCCGAAGCGATGTCGCCGCGCCAGCTGATCACTGAATTCGTCTCGAACGTGCTCGCGGCGTTCTTCGGCGCACTGCTTCTGATCCAGCTGCCGGGTGGCTTCGGGCGGCGTGTGTTGTCGATGGTCGCGATCGGCATTGCCGCATGGCTGTCGATCTCGGTGTCGCAGTGGGCCTGGTACTATTTTCCCACTTCCTTCCTGATCGGTGATCTTGCTGACCAGTTCGGTGGCTGGCTGCTCGCCGGCATCGGCATGGCGGCGATGCTCAAGCCGCGGCGCGTTCGTTCGTTCTGAGTCACGGCCGGCGTTTCCGGCACCCTGTGCGCGTTAGCCGACGCGCGGCACGCGCGCGCCTTTAAACCGAAACGCGACTCTGTGCATCGAAGCCCCTGCCTTCCGATGGAGAGTCGTGATGATCCGTTTTGCCGCTGCATTCGTATTAAGCGCCTTGTGCACGTCGGCGGTTCATGCCGGCATCGATCTGGGGCAGGCCGATTGTCGCGTGCACAGCGACTACTCGCTGACCATCAAGCCCGACAGCCTCGTGTTCGCACGTGCGGAAGGCCATCGAGCGGACGTCGTGATTTCGCAGGGTACGCTGCAGGTCAACGGGCGCCAGGTCGCCGTTGGGGTGGCGGATCGCCAGCGCCTGCTCGATATCGAGCACAGCGTGCGCACCAGCGTGCCGGAAGTGCAGGCGATTGCGCACGCCGCAATCGCGGTCGCCTTCGAAGCGGTCGGCGAAGTTTCGGCCGCGTTCGCAAGGGATGCGGACGCCGCGCGCGCGAGCGCGCAACGCATGAGCCAGGCCGCACACGATTTGCACGCGCGGATCGACAGCAGTGACAGCTTTGCCGGTTGGCAGCACGCCGATATCGATCGACTCGTCGGCGGCGCAGTCCAGAGCATGGTCGGCGAAATTGCGGCAAGCGTGGCGGCGCGCGCGGTAACCGTGGCGCTCAGCGGCGACGAAAAAGCCGCGGCGGACCTCGAAGCACGTGCGAACGGCATCGAAAAGAACGTCGGCCGTATCATCGCCAGGCACACCAAGGACCTTGAGGAGCGCGCGTTGGGTCTTTGTTCGCGCGTGCGCTCGCTGGCGGGCATTGAAGGCCAGCTCGACCTGCGCCTGTCCGATGGAAGTCGTCTGGACCTGGTGCGCATCGAGGACTAGCTGGCGACGTGTCCGATGCTTTTGCACCTCAGGGCGCGCTTGCCGGGGCGCTCTTCTTCGCCTGCCAGGTAGCCACGTTCGCCGGTTTGTTCCATGCCTTGTACAGCTCGATATAGCTGTCGACCACGTCCTGACTGCGCGTGTGCTGCGGGCCGAAGCCTTCGGCGCTTGAGAACACGGCCCAGGCTCGATCGAGTTGCTTCTCCGCCTCGGCATAGCGCTGCTCGCGGATCAGGATCGTCGCCCATTCGCGATACATGATCGCGCGCATCGCGTTGTCGCCGAACGCCGAATCCGCGTTCGTCGCCGCGGTCCGCGCATGCGCGTCGGCGCTGGTCAGATCGCCGGCATCGCGCAGCAACAACGACAGGTTCGACTCGGCGATGACCGTGGCCGGACTCGCCGGCCCGTGCAGTTTCTGCGCGAGCGCGAGTGCGCGTTCGTAGTAGGGGCGTGCCTCGTCGTTGCGATTCTGCTGGCGGATCGCACCGCCGAGATTGCTGACCAAGCGCAGAGTCAGCGGGTGCTCCTTGCCGAAGACGCGCTCGTACACCGGAAGTTCCGGTGCCAGCAACTTCTCTGCATCCGCGTAACGCTTTTGCTCGAGGGCGATGATGGCGAGACCGTTGATCGCCGCCAGAGTCTTCGAATGCTCATCGCCGTAGCGCTTGCGTCGTTGTGCCAGCAGTTCTTCATCCAGCGCTCGACCTTCATCCAGGCGTGCCGTGTCGATGTCGATCGCGGCCAGGCTTTCGATGCTGGAGAGCGCATCTTCACTGTCGTCGCCGAACAGCGCTCGCTGCCGCGCGAGAATGCGCAGCAAGCGCGCGCGCCCTGCGTCCGGCTTGCCCGAATCGCCCTCGATGCTGGCGAGATTGGATTCAATCGCAAGGCGGTCGCGGTCGTTGGCGGGAAGATCGGCAACCATCGCGAAGGCTTTTTCGGCTGTATCCAGCGCGCCCTGAGCGTGGTTCTGATTGTCCAGGTTGCGCGCGGCGTGCATCGCGGTATGCGCGATTTCAGCGGGCTTGAGGTACGCCGCGTGCGCCGCATCGATCGATGCGGCGAAATGCGTGTCTGCAAGACCGAGTTCGCCGAGCGAGGCGTAGCTGTCGGCAATCGTGCGCTCGATGGAGGCCCGCACGGCCGGTTGTGCGGACAGCTCGCGACCGGCACGCTCCGCAGCGGAATCGAGCACCATGCGCATCAGGCTGCGATCCATGCCCTTTGCTCGGTCCGGATCGATGCCGGCAAGGATGCTG
>JBDSNK010000289.1:0-3028 GCA_039915385.1 Dokdonella sp. | reverse complement strand
CGGCGGAGCGATGGGCGGCAGCGGCGAAGCGTTCGAGTGGTCGCGCGTGCCGCGCAATATCGGCCGTCCGGTCGTGCTCGCAGGCGGGCTCGATCCCGACAACGTGGCGCGCGCGATAGCTGCCGTGCGACCCTATGCGGTCGACGTATCCAGCGGCATCGAATCCGCACCCGGCATCAAGCACGCGGCGAAGATGCGTCGTTTCGTTGAAGCAGTGCAGGCCGCGGACGCCATAACCACCCCTTGAGAGCATGATGGACCAGATCGAAGACTATTTTGCTTATCCCGATGCGCGCGGCCGCTTTGGCGACTACGGCGGCTCCTACGTCGCCGAGACGCTGATCGCGCCGCTCGCCGAACTCAGCCGTGCCTACGAATCGTTGCGCGTCGATCCTGCGTTCATCGCCGAGTTCGAGCGCGATCTGAAGTACTACGTCGGCCGACCTTCGCCGATCTATCACGCCGAGCGCCTCTCGAAAAAAATCGGCGGTGCGCAGATCCTGCTCAAGCGCGAGGATCTCAATCACACCGGCGCGCACAAGATCAACAACACGATCGGCCAGGGCCTGGTTGCGCGACACATGGGCAAGCGCCGCATCATCGCCGAGACCGGCGCCGGTCAGCATGGCGTTGCGACCGCGACCGTGTGTGCGCGTTTCGGTCTGGACTGCGTCGTCTACATGGGCGAGGTCGACATTGAGCGGCAGAAGATCAACGTTTACCGCATGAAGCTGCTTGGCGCGCAGGTTGTGCCGGTCACGTCGGGCTCGAAGACATTGAAGGACGCGCTAAACGAAGCGATGCGCGACTGGGTCAGCAACGTCGCAGACACGTTCTATATCATCGGAACGGTAGCCGGGCCGCATCCATACCCGCAGATGGTGCGCGACTTCAATTCCGTCGTCGGCCGCGAGGCGCGCGCGCAGATGCTCGAACAATACGGCCGCCTGCCGGATGTGCTGACGGCCTGTGTTGGCGGCGGCTCGAATGCGATCGGCCTGTTCCACGCGTTCCTCAACGATCGCGATGTGGCGATCGTTGGCGCCGAAGCCGCGGGTTTGGGCCTGGCGACCGGTCAACACGCCGCCTCGCTCGCAGCAGGTCGTCCGGGGGTGCTGCACGGCAATCGCACCTATGTCCTGTGCGACGACAACGGCCAGATCACCGAGACGCATTCGGTCTCGGCGGGTCTGGACTATCCCGGCGTCGGTCCCGAGCACGCGTTCCTCAAGGACACCGGCCGCGCGAACTACGTCGGCGTCACCGACGATGAAGCGCTCGCCGCGTTCCACGAACTCGCGCGTACCGAAGGCATCCTCGCCGCGCTCGAATCGAGCCATGCGATCGCGCAGGCAATCAAGCTTGCGCGCGAACTGCCGACAGACAAGTTGATCCTGTGCAATTTGTCAGGCCGTGGCGACAAGGACGTGCACACGATTGCCGCACGCGAAGGGATTTCGTTGTGAGTCGCATCGACGCCCGATTCGCCGAACTGAAAACAAAAGGTCGCACCGGCCTGATTCCGTTCTTCACCGCAGGCGATCCACTGCCCGATGCAACGGTCGCCTTGATGCATGCGCTGGTCGATGCGGGTGCCGACCTGATCGAACTCGGCGTACCGTTCTCGGATCCGATGGCCGATGGCCCGGTGATCCAGCACGCGAGCGAACGCGCGCTCGCCAAAGGCGTCGGCTTGAAGCAGATTTTCGGCTGGGTGCGCGAATTTCGCGCGCGCGATGTGGCCACGCCCGTCGTGCTGATGGGTTACATGAATCCAGTCGAGATCCATGGCACGAAAACCTTCGCGCAGGAAGCTGTCGAAGCCGGCGTCGACGGCGTGCTGCTCGTCGATTGCCCGGTCGAGGAAGTCGAAGCGGCGGCACCGTTGCGCGATGGGGGATTGCAGCAGATTTTCCTCGCGGCACCGACCACCACGGACGAGCGGTTGGCGCGTGTCTGCGCGGCGGCGCAAGGTTTTCTCTACTACGTCTCCTTTGCCGGCATCACCGGCGCGGATCGACTCAGCATGGGCGATGTGCGCGAACGTGTGACATCGATCAGGCAGGGCGCGCGTACCCCGGTCGCGGTCGGTTTTGGCGTGCGCGACGCGGCATCGGCGTGTGCGATCAGCGAGTTTGCCGATGCGGTGGTGATCGGCAGCGCGCTGGTCGAGCGCCTTGCTGGCGCTGCGGATGCAGACGATGCCTGCGCACGCGCGCATGCGTTTCTGGCGCCGATCCGGGTCGCGCTCGATGCGCATGCCGGACATGGCAGCTAATCACGAATCCGAATCAAGCCCCGAGTCGCTGCCGCCGGAACTGCGGCCACCGCTCGATACGGGAGAGGTCTACGACATGAATTGGTTACAGAAACTGGTCGGCCCACGCACGCGCGCATCTATCTCGAACAAGGGCAAGGTCCCTGAAGGCCTATGGGAAAAGTGCGACGGCTGCGGTGCAGTGTTGTATGGGCCTGAACTCGAAGCGGCGCTGATGGTCTGCCCAAAATGCGGTCATCATCACGCGATCCGCGCGCGCGCGCGGCTTGCCGCGTTCTTCGACGAAGGCAGCACGCAGGAATTGTGGGCGGCGCTCGAACCGACCGATCCGCTGAAATTCCGCGACTCGAAGAAGTACAAGGATCGCATCGTCGCGTCGCAGAAGCAGACCGGCGAGAAGGACGCGCTCGTCGCCATGCGCGGCACGCTGAAGTCGAACCCGGTGGCCGCGGTTGCGTTCGACTTCGCCTTCATGGGTGGTTCGATGGGCTCGGTTGTCGGCGAGAAGTTCACGCGCGCTGCCGAACTCGCGCTGGCGGAAAAAATGCCGCTTGTGTGCTTCTCTGCAACCGGCGGCGCACGCATGCAGGAAGGCCTGTTCTCGCTGATGCAGATGGCCAAGACCTCGGCTGCGCTCGCGCGCATGCGCGAAGCGGGCGTGCCCTATATTTCCGTGCTGACGCATCCGACCACCGGCGGCGTCTCCGCCAGCCTGGGCATGCTCGGCGACATCAATATTGGCGAGCCCAA
>JBDSNK010000345.1:0-7774 GCA_039915385.1 Dokdonella sp. | reverse complement strand
GGTGGCCGGCGTTGCCTACGCGAATCTCGCCGCGCAACGGACGGCACAGACCGAAGCGAACGCAGCGCGCATGCACCTGGACGCGCTGCGTTCGCAACTGCACCCGCATTTCCTGTTCAACGCATTGCACACCATCGTGCAGTTGATCCCGCTCGATCCGCGCGCTGCCGCACGCGCGGCGGAACAACTCGCGAGTACGCTGCGCACCACCATCGAGGAACAGCGCGACGTGATCTCGCTGGCGGAGGAGTGGGCGTTCGTCGAGCGCTATCTCTCCATCGAACACATTCGATTCGGTGATCGCCTGCACGTGCGCACCGACATCGGCGAAGCCGCGCAGGCCGCACAAGTGCCGTCATTTGCACTGCAAACGCTGGTCGAAAATGCGGTGCGCCACGCCGCCACGCCGCGTATCGATGCGACCGGGATCACGATCACGGCAACGCTGACGCCCGACAGCCTGACGCTGAAGGTAGTCGACGATGGCGCGGGTGCAGACATCGCAGCGATCGAAAGCGGCAGCGGCAGCGGGCTGCGCAGGCTGCGCGAACGCATGCGCTGGCTGTACGGGAGCCACGCGCGACTGGATCTTGCCAAACTGCCTGACGCGGGATTCAGCGCTGTGCTGACGATTCCGCAGCGCTCGGATTGGCTGACCAGTGGCAACGATCGCGATGAATGAGCTCGCCCGGGTCGCCACGCTCATCGTCGACGACGAACCGGTCGCGCGCGCGGGCATGCGTCGCATGCTCGACGAAGTCGAATGGATCGAATGCATCGGCGAGGCGGCGAACGGGATCGCGGCTGTCGAGATGATCGACTCGCTCAAGCCGGAACTGGTTTTTCTCGATATCCAGATGCCGGGCCTGCTCGGCACAGACGTGCTGCGCCGGCTGACGCATCAGCCCTTCATCGTGTTCACCACGGCCTACGCGCAGCACGCGGTCAGCGCATTTGAACTTGGCGCACTCGACTATCTGTTGAAGCCGTTCGGTGAAGAGCGCCTGCGCGCAACCCTCGATCGTATCCGCGCAGCCGTTGGCGAGCCGCGCCTGTCATCCTTCGATCGCTTCACCGAGACGATGAACCACGCACCGATGAGCCGCTTGTTCGTGCGCAGCGGCCGCAGCATCCTGCCGCTGGCGGTCGCCGACATCGCCTGGTTCGAAGCGGTCGGCGACTACATCGCAGCACACGTCGGCGACGCACACCATCTGCTGCATCTGTCGTTGAATCAGCTGGAAGACCGCCTTGATGCAAAGCGCTTCGTGCGCATCCGCCGCACGCACATCGTCAACCTCGACCACGTTGCCGCGTTCCGCCGCGAGCCAGGCGGTCAGCTGGTCGCCGAGCTCGGCGATGGAACACGCTTGCCCGTGAGCCGGGCGAAGGCGCGCGATCTGCGCGGCCTTGCCCGTTGAGTCATGCGCCGGCGGGTTCGAATTCCAGCGCCGCCGAATTCATGCAATAGCGGTTGTGCGTCGGCGCGGGCCCATCCGGAAATACGTGGCCGAGGTGGCTGTCGCAGCGCGCGCAGCGGCTCTCGACACGCACCATGCCGTGGCTGATGTCGCGGATCTCGCGTACATGTGCCGGATCGAATGGTGCGTAGAAACTCGGCCAGCCGGTGCCGGATTCGAACTTTGTCACCGAACGGAACAGCGGCAAGCCGCACAGGCGGCAGTTGAAGACGCCTTCGCCGTGCTCGTCGAGCAGACCGCCACAGAACGGATGTTCGGTGCCGCTGTTGAGCAACACGCGACGCTCCTCCGGCGTCAGGCGCGCAGCGAGTCGCTCACGCTCTTCGGTCGACAGGGGCGTGAGGTCATATCCGCTGGCCGAAACCGCAGCGTGGTCGATTGGGGTTGATGTCATTGGTCGGGCTCCTGTGACTGATAGCGTCGCGGCTGAAGCTGCTGCGAAGATCGCCAACTTGCGTCGCAACGCATCGCGATGCTTGAAGCCCTCCCCTTCAAGGGGAGGGTTGGGTGGGGATGGTGTCTACGCCGCCACAGCAAATCGTCGCGCCGAAAGCCACTCCTTCATCTGCTGCCTGTCCCTCAACTGGTTTTCAACTGCGCCGCAAATTGCTTGCGCAGCTTGGCCACTTTCGGCGCGGCGACGGCGGCGATGTAACCCTGCTCGGGATGCAGCTCCGCATAGTTCTGATGGTAGGCCTCGGCGACGTGGAACGTCTCCAGTGCCACCACCTCGGTCGCGATCGGCGCACTGAACACCTTGGCCGCGTCGAGCTGGCGGATATAGGCGGCAGCGACGTCGCGCTGGCGATCGTTGCCGAAGAAGACCGCAGAGCGGTACTGCCGGCCCTGGTCGTTGCCCTGGCGATCGACCTGGGTCGGATCATGGGCGACGGCGAAAAACACCTTGAGCAACTGGCCATAGCGGATCTTGTGCGGATCGAATTCGATCGAAACCACTTCCGCATGCGCGGTAGTGCCGCTGCAGACGCGATCGTAGTTCGCACTCGCGGCGCTGCCGCCGCTGTACCCCGAAGTCACGCTGACAACGCCTTGCAGTTCGCGGAACACGGCTTCGACACACCAGAAACATCCGCCCGCAAGCACCGCGGTTTCGCTCTGCACGCCGGGATCGGCGGGCGGATCGAACGCCGCATCGGGGAATTGAGAGCGATCGACCGCAAGACTCGCGCCGGGGATATCGCAGACTTCGTTCATGAAAGACTCCTGATGGCGGATGCATTCTGCGCGGGTCGCACTACAACGGCCACGCGCGGGTCGTATTGGGACAGGGGGGCAGGGAATGTTCTTTCAAATGGCGCTGGTTGGCGGCCAGCGCAAGGGCGATCGGTGCCGGAGCTCCGAGCAGGACCGAAAGTCGCCTGTCCGCCGCGTAAACCCGCGGCGTGTAAAGACGCATTTACGCAGCGGAAACGCCACTGTCCAGTGGCGGCTGCTAGCCTTGGCACCCATCGACGGCGCTCGCGGATGCGGGTGCGTCAACTTGTTCAAAGGACCCGTTATGTCGCGTTGGAAACTCGCGCTCGCAGTCTTGGTTGTGCTGGTGCTGGCTGTCATTGGCTGGCGACTGCTGTCGCCGCAAGCGGGCGAAACGGCTGGTAGTGCACGCGCAGGTGGGCAGCGCGGTGGCACTGAAGGTGGCGATCGTGCAGGCAACGAGGCCCCAATTCCGGTCACGGTGGTGCCTGCGACCAAGCAGGACGTCCCGGTGTACCTGACGGCGCTCGGCACTGTGCAGGCCCTCAATACGGTGACCATCAATGCGCAGGTCAGCGGCCAGCTCAAGGCGCTGCATTTCGCCGAAGGTGAGGAAATCAAGCAGGGCGCGCTGATCGCCGAGATCGATCCGCGCACGCTCCAGTCGTCGCTCGACCAGGCTGAGGCGAAGAAGAAACAGGATGCTGCGCAATTGACGGCTTCCAAAAGCACGCTCGCGCGCTACGACGAGCTGATGAAGAAGAACTTCGTCTCCGGCCAGGATCTGGAAAACCAGCGCCAGGCGGTGCGTCAGCAGGAGGCGTTGGTCGCAGCGGACGAAGCCGCAGCCTCTAGCGCACGCACGCAGTTGAGCTACACGCGCATATCGGCGCCGATCACCGGCGTCGCCGGCATCCGTCAGATCGATGTCGGCAATCTGGTCAGCGCCAACGGCAGCACGATCGTCACGCTGACCCAGGTGCATCCGATCAACATCATCTTCACCCTGCCGGAACAGAACCTGGCCCAGGTGCGCGCCGGTCAGTCCACCAAACCGCTGCCGGTCAGCGCGCTCGATCGCACCGATGCGCATGTGCTTACCGACGGCGCGCTCGCCGTGATCGACAACCAGATCGACACCACCACCGGCACCTTCAAGTTGAAGTCCGAGTTCCAGAACACCGACAACGCGCTGTGGCCGGGTCAGTTCGTCAATGTGCGATTGCAGGTAGACACCGTCGCTGGTGGCATCGTGATCCCGGCGACGGCGATGCAGCGCGGGCCCGAAGGCAACTATGTCTACATGCTGCAAGCCGACAACACGGTCGCGCTGAAGCCGGTCACGGCGGGCGGCGATGCCGGCAACAACAATGTCGTCGTCCGTAGTGGTGTCGCGACCGACGATCGCGTCGTCACCGAGGGCCAGTTTCGCCTGAAGCCGGGCAGCAAGGTGCTGGCACTCGCTCCGGGCGAGACACCGGCGCCACCGAGCGCGGCCGATCTGGCCAAGGCGAAAGAGGATGCCGGCCAGCGCAAACGTGGCGGCGGGCGGCGCGGCGGGTGATGCGAATTTGCCGCGGCATCGTGACACACCGTCACAGGGCCAGAACGTGAGCTTCTCATCCATTTTCATCCAGCGCCCAATCGCGACATCGTTGCTGATGGTCGCGCTGCTCCTGCTCGGCGGCATCGGCTATCGCGCACTGCCAGTCGCTGCATTGCCCGACATCGACTCGCCGAGCCTGGTCGTCAGCACGCAGTATCCGGGTGCGAGCGCGTCGACGATGGCAGCCCTGATCACGACGCCGCTCGAACGTCAGTTCGGCCAGATCTCCGGCATCACCACGATGAGCTCGGACAGCTCGGCCGGCCTGTCGACGATCATTGTCGAGTTCGACCAGAAGCGCGACATCGACGCGGCCGGACAAGACGTGCAGTCGGCGATCAATGCCGCACGCGGCACGCTGCCAAACAACCTGCCGTATCCGCCGGTGTACAACAAGGTCAATCCGGCCGACGCGCCGATCCTGACCCTGATGCTGACCTCGGACTCGCGCCCGCTGCGCGACGTCAACGATTTCGCCGACAGCATCATCGCGCAGCGTCTTTCGCAGATCAGCGGCGTCGGCCTCGTGAGCATTGCCGGCAATGTGCGGCCAGCCGTGCGCGTGCAGGTGAATCCGGCGCAGCTTTCCGGCCTCGGTCTGACCATGGAAGACGTGCGTTCGTCACTGACCCAGGCCAACGTCAATGCACCCAAAGGCAGCCTCAACGGCACGGTGCAGAGTTTCAGCATCGGCACCAATGATCAGCTGAACGATGCCGACGACTACCGCTCGACGATCATCAGTTACAAAAACGGCGCGCCGGTCCACTTGAGCGACATCGCCGAAGTCGTCGACGGCGTCGAGAACGATCAGCTTGCCGCGTGGGCGAACAGCAAACCCGCCGTGCTGCTCGACATCCGCCGCCAGCCCAGCGCGAACATCGTGCAGACCGTCGCCGAAATCCAGTCTCAACTGGCGGGCCTGCGCGCATTGCTGCCAGCCGACGTGCACCTGCAGGTGTTTTCCGATCGCACGCTGACGATCCGCGCTTCGGTCGCCGACGTCGAGTTCACGCTCGTCCTCACCGTGCTGCTGGTCATTGCGGTGATCTTCGTCTTTCTGCGCCGGCTGTGGGCGACAGTAATCCCGAGCGTCGCGGTGCCGCTGTCCCTGCTCGGCACGTTCGGCGTGATGGCATTCGCCGGCTTCTCGCTCGACAATCTTTCGCTGATGGCGTTGACCGTCGCGACCGGCTTCGTCGTCGACGATGCGATCGTGATGATCGAGAACATCGTGCGCTATATCGAACAGGGCAAGCAGCCGCGCGAAGCCGCGGAAATCGGCGCCAAGGAAATCGGTTTCACCGTGCTGTCGTTGACGGTGTCACTGATCGCGGTGTTCCTGCCGCTGTTGCTGATGCCCGGCGTGACCGGTCGCCTGTTCCACGAGTTCGCCTGGGTGCTGACCATCGCGGTGACGATCTCGCTGCTGATTTCGCTGACGCTGACGCCGATGATGTGCGCATACTTGCTGAAGGCCGATGCCTTGCCGGCTGGTGATCACAATCACGTATCCCGCCCGAGCGGCGAGCGGCGCGACCTGTGGTTGCGCACGCTCGATGCTTACGGCCGCTCCCTCGACTGGGTGCTTGCGCGGCAACCGCTGATGCTGGTCGTCGCCTCGGCGGCCGTGATCATCACGATCGCGCTGTACATCGTCATACCGAAAGGGCTGTTGCCGGAGCAGGACACCGGCCTTGTCACGGGCGTGGTGCAGGCCGATCAGAACATCGCGTTTCCGGCGATGGAAGAACGCACCAAGGCAGTCGCCGAAGCCTTGCGACATGTGCCCGGCGTCGCCGCCGTCGCTGCATTCATCGGCGCGGGCTCGGTCAATCCGACCTTGAACCAGGGCCAGCTCAGCATCGTGCTCAAGGAGCGCGGCCAGCGCGGCGGCCTCGACCGCGTCCTGCCGGACTTGCAAGCCGCGGCTGCGCCAATCGCGGGTATCGCGCTGTACCTGAAGCCGGTGCAGGACGTGACGCTCGATACACGCATCGCACCGACCGAATACCAGTACTCGCTGTCCGAAGTGAATTCGAAGGAACTCGCCGGATTCGCCGCGAGCATGACCGATGCGCTGCGCAAGCGACCGGAACTCGCCGACGTCGACAACAACCTCGCCAACAAGGGTGATGCGCTCAACCTTGCGATTGATCGCGAAAAAGCGAGTCGCCTCGGCGTGCCGATGCAGACAATAGACGACACGCTGTACGACGCGTTCGGGCAGCGCCAGATCTCGACCATCTTCACGCAGTTGAACCAGTACCGCGTCGTGCTCGAAGTCGCGCCCGCTTTCCGTACCAGCAAGGCGCTGCTTGATCAGCTGACCGTGCGCGGAAATGGCAACGGCGCCCTCGTCGGCAGCAACGCGACCACGCTGGGACAGGCGACGTCGAGCAACTCGGCGACACCTTCAGGCATCGGCAATACCGGCAATATCGGCATCGGGCTCGGCGCCGGCGGCGCGATTCCGTTGTCCGCACTGGCGCGTGCGACGCAGGAAAATGCGCCACTCGTGGTCAGCCATCAGGACCAGCTGCCCGCGGTCACGATTTCGTTCAATCTCGCGCATGGCTACGAGTTGTCTGATGCGGTCCATGCATTCCGAGCAGTAGAGGCGCAACTGAAATTCCCGCCGCAAGTACGTGGCCAGTTCGTCGGCAAGGCGGCCGAATTCTCTGCCTCGCTCGGCGATGAAGTGCTGTTGCTGCTCGCCGCCATCGTCGTCATCTACATCGTGCTCGGCGTGCTGTACGAGAGTTATATCCACCCGATCACGATCATTTCCACGCTGCCGCCAGCGGGTGTCGGCGCGCTGCTCGCTCTGATCGTCTGCGGCATGAGCCTGTCGGTCGACGGCATCGTCGGTATCGTGCTGCTGATCGGCATCGTCAAGAAAAACGCGATCATGATGATCGACTTCGCGATCGAGGCGCAGCGCGACGGCATGAACGCTCATGAGGCCATCCGCCGCGCCTGCATCTTGCGCTTCCGACCGATCATGATGACCACCGCCGCGGCGCTGCTCGGTGCGTTGCCGCTCGCCCTCGGCACCGGCATCGGCTCGGAACTGCGCCGGCCACTCGGCGTTTCGATCGTCGGCGGTCTGCTGCTGTCGCAACTGATCACGCTGTATACGACGCCGGTGATCTATCTTTATTTCGAGCGGCTATCGGATGGCGTGAAGGCGCGACGTGAAATGCGTGCGCTGCAAGCGGAAGGACGATTCGCATGAGCGCTATCGACCCTCGTGCTTTGAAGCCCTCCCCTTCAAGGGCAGGATTTGGGTGGGGATGGTGTCGGCTGTCACCCTCCCATCGCGAACACCATCCCCTCCTTGCCCGTTCCATTGAATGGGAGGGAGAACACTCATGAGCATCTCCGGCCCCTTCATCCGTCGCCCGATCGGCACTTCGCTGCTCGCGATCGGGCTGTTCGTTGGCGGCATGATTGCGTACTTCCTGCTCGG
>JBDSNK010000335.1:0-9703 GCA_039915385.1 Dokdonella sp. | reverse complement strand
AGAATCTGACGCGGGAGGCGTTTGGGGCGCTGGGCTCGTGACGATATTTGTGTCTATTCAACCTCTGTCAGAGGAATGCATATGTCGCAACCCCCACCTTACGAAAGCTGGCGCACGAATAGGCACGACGCTGGATAGACGCGGCGAACACTTTTGGCTCGCATCTCATGCACGCAGCAAGGGACCACGCACTGAAACGCATCCCGGACGAAGGTCGAGCGTTGGCCACACAAGCTGTCCTGGATGCGCTCTATGGCGTGATGATGCTTTTGGATGGCGTCACCAGCGCCAAGTCCGGCAAGTTTCATCAAATGGAATATTCGCTGATTGCGCAAGTGAGAAACATTGAAGACGGCCATAGTGTGGAGCGAATAGAACTTGCTCCAGACGGCGATGGTCTTTGCATGGGGTTTGCCGGATGGCGTACAGAAGACTTTGGTCATTCGTCAGAACATGAAACGATTCAGTCCTGATATCGCCAGCTTTGGCTCCGTCGCCACAACATAGACGCAGGATGGACATCATTCAGCTCAAGAAATACTGCGCCCACCTTCCTGGCGCCACCTCCAGAATCATCGGTCCGCCCGGCAACATCCTGCTCTATTCGATCGGCATCAAGCAGTTCGCGTATTTCAAATTGTCCGAACCGGAGAAATGGCGTTTCAGCTTCCGCACGAATCCGGAACGCTTCCTCGAACTCACGGGCGTGCCCGGCATCAAACCGGCGCGTTACATGGCGCGGTTTCATTGGGTCACGATCGTCGACGTACGCTCAGTGCCGCAGGGGTATCTCAAGGAACTCGTGACCTGGTCGTACGACAAGGCATTCGGTGCCCTTTCGAAGCCGGCGCAGGCGAGAGCACTCGCCCGCTGATCCCTTTTCCGCCAACGCAGACGTCTTTATGCGCTGCGCCATCACCACAGCAGGCGCGCTTGTCTGTACGGATGTCGCACCCGTCAAGGATGCTGCGAATTCCGCATCGCCCCTGCACTCGCACCGCATTGAGATCCCGACGGCTGTGCCGGGCATGCCGCACCTGACAAGCGAGGCTGAAGCGTCGTTGGCGACGCCCCTCCGACGGAGCCCGACACGCCACGCAGCACGAGTGAGATCAGCGCGGCGCAGGCCAGCGCGAACCCGTTCCACCGGCATTTGACAGGGACATTTTCACGTCCGTCGATTCAACAGGGAGCAATACGACTCACTCGAACCCGTCCATGAAAATTCTGTCCTGGATTTCATACGCACCCAGGTCGACGCCGCCGAACACGACACGTGCGCCGCCGCCAAGGTCGGTGTTGCCTGATCCGCCAATCGGTGAAGCCACACCCGCATCGCGCAGTGGCGAGTTACTCATCAGGTGTACGTTGATTGCGCTCACGAATTTCGGGTCGACATGGAAGGGGGTGCTCTCGTTGACCATCGCGCTCCCTGAGTTGCGCGAGCCGATATCGTTGTGATCGAGATAGATGGTGCCGGACTCGCCGAGTCTGATATCGACGCCGCCGTTGTTCCACAGGATGTTGTTGGCGGCGTGCACGTCGCCGGATGTGGAGCCTTCGAACACGACTCCGGCCTGAGGCGAACTGGCTGGCACGCTGTTGCCCGCGACCGTGTTGTTGTTGAAGAAGATGCTCCCACCGCTACCGGGACGATCGCTGATCAGATCGAGCACCGTGCCGTTCGGGACGTCCACTGTATTGCCAATGAACTCGCTGCTGCGCACCAAAATGATGCCGGACGTCTGGACGCGTGCAACCGCAGACTCGGCGTGAACGTCACGGACCGCTACGTTCTCGATCAGGATGCTGCCGTTCGAGGATACCGAGCGGCTCAACCTCATGAACGGGTTGCTCCCGATCGCGCTTCCATTGCGCAAGGTCAGGTCATGCAGGAAAACCGGTGCCGCACTCGCGCCGCTCAAGGCAATGTCTAGCAAGCGAGTGATGCCCGCGCCGTCAATCACGCTCGATTGCGCGCCGCCGAGCGGCAGGCTGCAGGGTAATCCGCCCGTTGGCGTGTCGAACCCGCCGCCAATGGTGAGTCCATGAAGATCGGATGAGTAGAAGGTGAAGCCGAGGCTGCCCGGTGGGGAGTAGATGCCGGGTGCAAGCTTGATGTTGTCGTCTTCGCCATTAGTCGATGCTGTGGCGAGCGCGGTCGACAGTTCGTCGCTGTTGTGGACGCAGAACTGTGCGCCATAGACCGGCGCGCTCGCATCGGCGATGAGGAAGATAGCGATGGGGAAAGCAAGGCTTTTCATGGCTGAATTGCTGTCCTGTCTCACTCGGATGGAACGAAATCGCAGCAGAACCATGGCCCGTTCACTCGAAGCCATCCTTGAAGATCGAGTCCTGGATTTCATACGCGCCCAGGTCGATGCCGCCGAACGCGACACGTGCGCCACCGCCAAGGTCGGTATTGCCTGATCCGCCGATCGGTGAAGCCATACCCGCATCGCGCAGTGGCGAGGTACTCATAAGGTGTACGTCGTTTGCGCTCAGGAATTGCGGGTCGATCTGGTAAGGACTGGTTTCGTTGACGATCACGCTGCTGCCGACATTGCGCGAGCCAATATCGTCGTGGTCGAGATAGACGGCGGCGGACACACTCAGGCGGATATCGGTGCCGCCGTTGTTCCACAGGATACTGTTGGCGATACGCACGTCGCCGGCCGTGGTGCCCGAGAGCCCGAAGCCGGTTTGATGCGCGCTGGCCGACACGCTGTTGCCAGCCACCGTATTGTTGTTGAAGACGACGCTGAGGCCGCTGCCGGACCGATTGCTGACCACTCCGACCACAATGCCATTCGGCGAAGTCGACGTGTTGCCAACGAACTCGCTGCTGCGCACGATGAGGACGCCGTTCGGCCCGAATGCTGCAACCACAAACGTCGAGTGATTGTCGCGCACCGAAACGTTTTCGATGACAACGTTGCCGTTCCATTCTGTCGTGCCGCTCACGAAAACAGGCGAGGCGCCTGCAACCGAACTTCCATTGCGCAAGGTCAGGTCGTGCAGGAAAACCGGCGCCGCACTCACGCCGCTCACGATGATTTCGAGTACACGATTGGTGCCCGCGCCGTCGAGCACGCTCCATTGCGCGCCGCCCAGTGCGACGCTGCAAGGCGGTGCACCCATCGGGGTGTCGAATCCGCCAAGGATGGCCAAGCCATGAAGATCGGACGAGTGAAACTGGAAGCCGCCGCTGTCCGACGTGAAGATGCCGGGTGCAAGCTTGATGTTGTCGTCTTCGCCGTTGGTTGATGCTGTGGCGAGCGCGCTGGTCAGTTCGGCGCTGCTGTGGACGCAGAACGTCGCGCCGAATGCCGGCGTCGACAGGCTGGCGGCTACAAGGCTAAGGCACGTCAAGGTTCGTATCGACCGCAACGCCCAGGATTTCAGATGACCGCGCATGTGCGTCGTCTCAGCGAAACAGGGTAGTCGTTCGAGCGCGTCATTCGGAGGAAGCCGACTCGAAGCCGTCCTGGAAGATGATATCCGGCACTTCGTACGCGCCCATATCGACGATGCCGGAGATCACGCGTACGTTCCCGCTGGCGTCCCACATGCCGATGCCGCCGATCACTCCGTTGTCGCCAGCGTCGCGCATCGGCGAGTTGGCACGCAGGCTGAAATCGCCGATGCCCATGAACAGCGGATCGACATGCAGGGCATTGATGTCGGTATTCGTGTTGCCGGAGCGCGTGCCGTAGTCATTGTTGGTCAGATCGCGAACGCCGGTGCCGATGCTGACGAGGTCGGTACCACCATTGGCCCAGAGCACATTGTTGGAGATATTTGCGTTGCCGCTACCGGCAACCAGCGCGCCGACCATGCCGACATTCGCAGCGATCGTATTGTTGTTGAAGATGATGGCGGGATCGAGGCCCGCGCTCGACGACACACCAACCGCGCTGGCGAGATCGCCAATCGCCGTGTTGTCGACGAACACACTGCTGCGGATCTGCACGGAGCCATTGCTCGAACTGACGTCCGCCGCAAAGCCGTCGACCTGGTTGGCGCGAACGATCACGTTCTCGACGCCCACGCCACCTGTGCTTGCCAGATGCAATGGCGCAGCCGAGCCGACCGAGATCCCATTCTGAACCGTGAGATTGCTGATCGAAACGCTGGATTCGGCGGCAGTCGTGTCGATCGAAAGCGGCGCCTTGGTGCCGCCGCCGTCGATAATCGTGAACTGCGCGCCGAGCGACTGACTCGCGCAACCCACGGAGAAGCCGCCCGTTATCGTCAGCGAATTCGCTTCTGCTGACTGATAGACGAAACTCGCCAAACTCGGTGTGAACGTGCCCATCTGGACCTGGATCACGTCATCCTCGCCATTGGTTTGCGCATTCGTCAATGCGATCTTCAGGGCCAGCGCGTCCTTGACGCAGAACGTGGCGGCGTCGGCTTGCGATGCAGCGGACAGCGTGAGCGCTGCAGCAATCGATAGTTGCAAAGCGAACCTCATTGCATTTCCCCAAGGGGTCGAAGCGACCCTGCTGCCATGAAGAACACGGTTGCGCGGCAGAACCCGACATTCGCGCATGGTTCATGCCTGCGGACGTCGCCCTCGGTCTTGTTCCTGCAAGGCCATTCGATGTAGCCGGGCCTGACGGAAGCAAACCCGGTCGCGGAAATTCATGACATCGAGTACCGAGATCCGCGCGACTCTCGCCCGGATGCAACGTGGACTGCGTGGCCCGCATGCACGGCGGAGGGCCGGCGACCAGACCTTGCACCGCTTCAGTTCAGGGGTCGGTCGAGAGGCTGAGCGTTGCCGCCAGCTCACGCGTGCGCGGATGATCCGCGCCGAAAATGCGTTGATAGACGCCGAGTGCTTCCCGGCGCAGAGCGAGTGCCTCATCCGCCTGATCGGGACGCTGCAACAGAGCTGCGAGCAGCAAGTCGACCTCGCCAATACGAGTGTTCTCGACCTCTTTTGCACTGCGCAGCTCGTCGCGCGCCGAGCGCGCGACCTTTTCGCCATCCTCGGGTTTACCCGCGCGCGCAAGGGCAACCCCGTACGCAGCCTGCGCGCAGGCAAGAAATCCCGCACCGCCGCCGACCTCTCTCAATTCGACAATGCTTGCCTCCAGCGTGTCGAGGGCCTCGGGCTTGTGCTCGGCCAACTGCAGCATGCCCAAGCGCAGCGTGACCCGTCCGCGCAGGGATTGCTTGGTCAATCCGAGGATCCGACGCGATTCGCCCAGCGCGACCAACGCTCCTTCCACATCGTGGTTCAAATTGTGCGCATTGCCGAGCGAGCCAAGAACGGTCCCAAGCATCGGTGCGTCCGGCTTCAGGGTGGCGCGCGCTTGCTGCTCGACCGCAGTCAGCGTGGCGATGCCTGCGCTGACGTGGCCGGCATACGCCTGCGCCAGCCCGAGCATGTTGTCGACGTAGATCAGGCGCGCATGCTCCTTTCCGACAAGTTTTACGAGCATGTCATGCGCGCGTAGCGCAGTGGCTTCGGATTCCGCATAGTGTTCTGCGTAGAACGCATCAGCGGCGAGGTTCATGAGGTCCATTGCCACATCCTGACTCTCTGCTCCATCGATGATCTGGCGCTCCTTGAGCACCGCTTTGTGCAAGCGCAATGCATCGGCGGCGTTGCCGGATGCATTGGCCAGTTTGGCCAAGCCGGTCATCGATGAAATTCGATCGCGCACATAGCGGGGCCCACTATCGCGCAGCAGGCGCTCTGCTTCAGTAAATGTCGCGAGCGCCGCCGACGCGTCGCCAGCCTGCTCCTCGTCCAGGCCGAGATTGGTCAATGCAACGCCGAATTCCGGCGTACCGGCACCGTAGAACGCGCGCACAGCGTCGACGTTGCGCTGCGCCAGGACGCGCGCGCGGCGTGGATCGCCGATGCGCACGATGGCTTGCTGGATCAATTGGCGCATTTCGATCTGCGCTTCAGGCGCGTCGGTGAAATCGCGCTCGATGCGCTCGATCGCGTTGTCGAGCAATCGATCGGGCGGCGCCTTGCGCCCGGGATGTTCGTCAAACGGATTGGCATCCGCGAGCAAGCCGATCAGGAATTCATTGCTGCGTTCAGCGCGACTGGCCATGTGTTCGGCGCGCTTGGCCTGCCACAGGCTGACTCCGGAACCAACGATCATCGCCAACGCGGCCGCCGTCATCGCTGCACTCGCCAGCCGGTTGCGGCTCGCGAACTTGCCCAACCGGTACAGCGCGCCATCAGGCCGCGCGGTGACCGGGCGCCCGTCGAGGTATCTCTCAACATCGTCGGCGAGCGCCTCGGCGCCCGCGTAGCGCCGTTGTAGATCGGCCGCGAGCGCGCGCGACACAATCGCGTCGAGGTCGCCACGCAGTCGTACCGCCGTGGCCCGTTGGGTCGGGGTGGTCGCGGCACGTTGTACGGCGACGCTGGGTCGTGTCACGCTGCCGTCATCGCGGCGCAGGGTGGAATAGCGCAAACCGGTCAGCAATTCGAACAGCACAGCGCCCAGCGCAAACACATCGGTCGCCGTGGTCAATGCGCCGCCGCTCAACTGCTCGGGCGCGGCGTAGGCGCGCGTCAGGAAGCGTTGTTCGGTCGCCGTTTCATTCGTCGCATCCGCTTCGACCAGTTTGGCAATGCCGAAATCGAGCAGGCAAGGCGTGCCATCGGGGCGGATCAGCACGTTTGACGGTTTCAGGTCGCGGTGCACGATCAGGCGCTGATGGGCATAGGCGACCGCGCGACACAGGCGCAGAAACACGCCGACGCGCGCCCGCGTCTCTGCATGAGTGCGCTCGATCCAGTCGTGCAGATCGATGCCTTCCACATATTCCATCGCGAACCACGGCCGACCGCGCGGGTCGAGTCCGCCATCGAGCAGGCGCGCGATATCCGGATGGTTGATTTGCGCGAGCAGTTCGCGTTCGCGCTGGAATTGCGCGAGCACGGCAACGCTGTCCATGCCGAGCCGGATGAGTTTCAACGCAACCTGTTGCGCAAATCCGCCGTCGACACGCTCGGCGAGCCAGACACTGCCCATGCCACCTTCGCCCAGCTTGCGCGTCAGCCGATACGGGCCGATGCGTTCGCCTGCGTGCGAGATCTCAACCGAGGGCAGCGTGGCGGCAACGAGTTGGTCGAGCGAGCGGTCGAGCGCCAGGCTGTCCTGCGCATCCAGTTCGAGCAAGCGCGAAAGTGTCGCGTACAAGTCGGGATTGCCTGCACACACATGCAGCAGCCACTCCGCGCGATCATTCGCGGGTTGATCCAGCCCCTCACGCAGAAGGTCCGCGACGCGCGCGGAAAGCGCCTCAGCCACCACCTTCCCTTGGTGCGTCGAGTTGCATCTGCAATAGCGCGCGCGCAGCGCGCCAGTCGCGTGCGATCGTGCGTTCGGTCAGTCCAAGCAATTCGCCAATTTCGGCGAAGCCAAGGCCGGCGAAAAAATGCAGTTCGACCACCTGGGCCAGGCGCGCGTCCGCCGCCGCGAGCTGCTGCAGGGCCTGATCAAGCGACACCACGTCGACATGATCGCCTGCATCCGAGGGCACCGCGAGCGCGCTGTCGAAGGTCGCCTCGATCTGGCCGCCGCCGCGCTTTTGCGCGATCGAATCGCGTGCCGCGTTGAGCAGTACCTGACGCATCGCGCGCGCGGCAAGCGCGAAGAAATGCGCCTTGTCGTTCAACGCAAGTTCGCGGCCGGCCAATTTCAGATAGGTTTCATGCACCAGCGCGGTCGTCGACAAGGTCGCGCCGGCGCCGCGCGCCAGAAAGCGCGCGCGGCGGTGCAGATCCGCATACACCGCGGCAAACAAGCTGTCATAAGCCTGCACATCGCCGCTCGAACACCGGCGCAGCAGATCCGCCGTGTCGAGCTCCCCTGCACCTGCACCCGCATCCGATTCCATCGTCCCTCCCCCTGCACGGACAGATGATGCGCTGCTGCGGCGATCTGCCACAAGGACCTTGTGCCGCAGGCGCAGCGCGCAACGGGCGGGTAGACTCGATCCGAGACGCACGATGGATAGTCCCCGCTCCGCCTCTGATCGTTCCTGGTTCCGCAGCCGCGGCGGGCGTCGTTTCGGCGTCGAGTTCGCCGCCATTGTCTGCGGCAAGATCGCATTGCTGATCCTGATCTGGTTCATCTGCTTCCGCCCACACCCGCGTCCCGACACGCGTCCCGCGGCGATGGAAGACCACCTGCTCGCCCCTGCCACGGAGATCCCGCATGATCGATGAGGCCGTCGTCACCCTCTCGCGCCTGCAATTCGCGCTGACCGCGCTGTACCACTTCCTGTTCGTGCCGCTGACGCTGGGTCTTTCGTGGATGCTTGCGATTATGGAAGCGGTCTACGTGATGACCGGACGCGAGATCTGGAAGCGCATGACCCAGTTCTGGGGTGTGCTGTTCGGCATCAACTTTGCGATGGGCGTTGCCACCGGCGTCACCATGGAGTTCCAGTTCGGCACCAACTGGGCCTACTACGCGCACTACGTCGGCGACATTTTCGGCACGCCGCTCGCGATCGAAGGCCTGATGGCGTTCTTCCTGGAAGCGACCTTCATTGGCCTGTTTTTCTTCGGCTGGGACAAGCTGTCGCGGACCAAGCACCTGCTCGTCACTTTTCTGCTCGCACTCGGCACCAACCTGTCTGCGCTGTGGATCCTGATTGCCAACGCATGGATGCAGAATCCGGTCGGCAGTGAATTCAACCTCGACACGATGCGCATGGAGGTCACCTCGTACAGCGCAGTGCTGTTCAATCCGGTCGCGCAGTCGAAGTTCGTGCACACGGTGAGTGCCGGCTACGTCCTCGGCGCGATGTTCGTGCTGTCGATCAGCGCGTGGTACCTGCTGCGCGGGCGCAACGTCGAATTCGCCAAGCGGTCGATGACGGTGGCGGCGAGTTTCGGACTCGCCGCAGCACTCAGCGTGGTCGTGCTCGGCGATGAATCGGGCTACACGGTTTCGGAAAACCAGAAAATGAAACTCGCCGCGATCGAGGCGATGTGGGAAACCGAGCCGGCACCGGCCTCGTTCACCGCTTTCGGCTTTCCGGACGTGGCCACGCACACGACGCACTACGCGATCCATATTCCGTGGGTGATGGGCATCATCGGCACGCGTTCGTTCGACGGCGTGCTGCCCGGCATCAAGGAATTGGTCGCGGAAGCTGAACAGCGCATCGGCTACGGCATGCAGGCGTACGCGGCGATGCAGGCACTGCGCGTCGATCGCAGCGATGCGCAGGCGCGCGCGACGTTCGAACTGCACAAGAAGGACCTTGGCTATGCGCTGCTGCTCAAGCGCGTGATCGACGATCCCTCGAAGGCGACGCATGAGGACATCGTCAAGGCCGCCGCGAGCACCGTGCCGAACGTGCCGGTGCTGTTCTGGGCGTTCCGCCTGATGGTCGGCTGCGGCCTGTGGTTCATCGCCTTGTTCGCGTATTCGTTCTGGTTGTCGGCTCGGCGCGAACTGGACCGTCATCGCTGGTACCTGAAGGTTGCGCTTTGGAGTCTGCCGTTGCCGTGGCTCGCAATCGAGCTCGGCTGGATCGTCGCCGAATACGGCCGCCAGCCGTGGGCGATCGAAGGGGTGCTGCCAACCGCGCTCGGCGTCTCGTCAGTGACTGCCGCGCAGGTGTTGACCAGTCTGATCGGCTTCGTCGTGTTCTATACCGCGCTCGCAGTCGTCGATGTGATCCTGATGCTGAAGTACGCGCGCAA
>JBDSNK010000334.1:0-6450 GCA_039915385.1 Dokdonella sp. | reverse complement strand
CAGGAGCAGAACGCCAGCAATGGTCCGCATCCCGACCAGAACAGGCCACGCGAACCGCTCGAATCCTTCCCGCTCGATGGAATGAAAATGTCCGGAACGCTGGGCATGGCGAAGAAGATCGAAGGGCTTGTGAGGGATCCGGATGGAGTGGTGCACCGTGTGCATCTCGGCAACTACCTAGGCCAGAACTACGGCCGCGTCACCGCCATCGAAGAGGACCGCATCGATCTGGTTGAACTGGTTCCAAACGGATCCGGCAGCTGGATGGAGCGGCAAGCGACGATTGCTCTGGGCGACACCAAGAAATGATCGATTCATTGGGGACAAATCTCATGACAACGACATTCGCTGCTACCTCCGAGCGCAGGTTCGCCGTCCAGGCGATAAGACCGTGTGTGCTCGGGCTGCTGCTACTGTTCGGCTTTGTGTTGAGCGGCATGGCGCAAGCCGAAAACGTGTTGGAAGATCTCAGCTACACCGCATTGCCCGGCGGCAAGGTTGAGGTGACATTGAAATTCGCTAGCCCGGTCAGTGTGCCTCAGGTGTTCTCGACCGAGACGCCGCCCAGCATTGCGCTCGATTTTGCGGACACCCGCAACGGATTCGCGAAACGTCACGTTGACGTAGGTGCCGGTGCAACATCGGGAATCTCCGCGATCGAGGCTGCAGGTCGTACGCGCGTTGTGGTTGACCTGTTCCGCGTTGCCGGTTATGACACGCGCGCCAACGGCAACAATCTGGTCCTCACCATCAACAATGGCGTGATCGGTTCCACCACCGTAGCGGCCGCGGCAGCCAAAGCCGATCCCACCAAGGCAGTAAGTTCTTCACAGAACGTGGAAGTTTCGAATATCGACTTCCGTCGCGGCAAGAACGGTGAAGGACGCGTCGTCATCAGCTTCAACGGTCCCGGTGCCGCCGCAAATCTCAAGCGCGAAGGTGGCACGATCAATCTGGACCTGATCAACGCAAAGCTGCCGCCGAGCCAGGCGCAGCATTTGGACGTGCTCGATTTCGCCACACCGGTGCAGTCGATAGATACGCGGGCGCGCGGCAATGGTGTGCACGTGCAGATCGTCGCCAAACAGCCGTTCGAGCAGCTCGCCTACCAGACCGGAAGCGAATACGTCGTCGAAATTTCGCAGAAGAAAGATGATCCGAAGCTCAAGGGCAAGAACGCCGAGCCCGAGTATTCCGGTAGCCGAGTCACGTTCAACTTCCAGGACATTCCGGCGCGCTCCGTGCTGCAGCTGATTGCGGATGTGTCCGATCTCAATATCGTCGTCTCCGACAGCGTGCAAGGCAATGTAACCCTCCGTTTGATCAATGTACCTTGGGACCAGGCGCTCGACATCGTTTTGCAGGCGAAGGGGCTCGACAAGCGCCGCCGCGGCAATGTGATCTGGGTTGCACCGCAGAAGGAGTTGGCCGAACGCGAAGAAGCAATCGCCGATGCTCGTCTCAAGATGGAAGACAAGGAAGCGCTGGTTTCCGACTACATTCCGATCAGTTATGGCAAAGCCAAAGATGTTGCCGCGTTGATGACCACGGATATCAAGCAAGCCGCAACGGGCGGCGGCGGTGGCGCTAGTGGCGGTGCTGCAAGCCAGCAGCGCGGCTTCTTGTCATCGCGTGGCAGTGTGACTTTCGATGACCGCACCAACACTTTGCTGGTGAGCGATATTCCGTCGAAGATCCAGGAAATTCGTCAGCTGATAGCGGTTCTTGATCGACCGGTCCAGCAGGTGCTGATCGAGTCGCGCATCGTGATCGCGACCGACAGCTTCGCACGTGAGCTCGGCGTGAAATTCGGTGTCAGTGGTGGATACGAGACGAGCAACGGCAATGTGGTCAGTACCGCTGGTACGTCAGTCGCGACCGATGCCCTGTCCAATACTGTGCTGGCCAATCGCCTCAGGGGCCCTAGTCGCGGGCTGCCGTCGGCGGTCCCGGGCGTACTCGGCGCCGGCATTTTGGCGCCAAGCCTCCCGAGCCGACTCAATGTCAACATGCCGACGCAGAATGCAGCCGGCAGTTTTGGTCTCGCCATACTTGGTGCGGACTATCTGCTCGATCTGGAGTTGTCCGCCGCCCAGACCGAAGGACGCAGTGAAGTCATCTCCAGCCCGCGCGTCGTCACGGCTAACCAGCGTGAGGCCGACATCAAGCAGGGCCAGGAAGTGGGCTACGTGACTTTCCAGTCAGGTGCCGGCGGCCTCGGCACTCCGACAGTGAACTTCAAAGACGTGGTCCTCGAACTCAAGGTAACACCGACCATTACTGCGGACGATCGCGTGGTGCTCAATCTCAACGTGAAAAAGGACAACATTGCCGGTTACGTAGATAGCCCGGGTGGTGGCCAGACGCCCACAATCGACAAGCGCGAAGTCAGCACCGAGGTGCTGGTCGACAACGGCCAGACGGTCGTTCTCGGTGGCGTATACGAAGTGAGCAAGACGGACGCTCTCAAGAAGGTGCCGCTGCTCGGCGATGTTCCGGTGCTCGGCAATCTGTTCAAGCACAATAGTCGCAACGACACCAAGGCGGAGCTCCTGATCTTCGTCACCCCGCGCATTCTGAGCGATGGTCTCAAGTGACCGGATGGTGTAATGAACAACGCGCACGATGCCGTTCCGGCATCAGGTGTGAAACAAATATGCAGGCTCGGAGATCCAACATGAAATTTTTTGGCAAGACATTTGGGCTGCTGCTCGCAAGCCTGACTTTGGCCAGCTGCGGCGGTGGCGGCGGGGACGGTGGTGCGTTCATTGCACCGCAAAGCGGCTCTATCACATTGACCGCAACGACAAATACGTTGCCACTCAACACGCAGGGCTATCTGCCTTCCCAGCACGGACCAACGCAGGCGGAGGTCAATATCATCTTGCGCAACGCTGACGGCAGTCTGATGGCTGGGCATGACGTAAGCGTCAGCATCTCGCCGGTCAATGTCGCGGCAATTTCCGTACTAGATGATGGTACGGCTCATACCGACGACCTTTGGGGTACCTACACGATCAAGGGAACGAACGGCCAGGCTACTGCGTGGGTCAATTCTCGCCTGCTAGCAGGCACTGCCGTTTTCACGGCATCGGCGCAAGACCCGACTACCTCTCGCACGATCAGCGCAACCTTAACTTTCACGGTGACCAGTGGTGTCGGTACCGCACCCGCAAGCATTGCCCTGGTTCCAGCGCCTGCCGGCGTGTATTTGCCGAGTTCAGGCGGCAGCAATACATCATCGGTTACTGCCACGGTGCGCGATGGCGGCGGACAGTTTGTTCCGAACCCAGCGGCTGGCGTCGACAACGTCCAGTATGAGATCGTGGGCACAGCGGGTGATTCGCGCTTGTCGACCAATTCGGCGAGCGGCGCTGCATCCGGGACATCGGTCACAACGCATACGGTGCAAGGTCTGGCCACTGCTTCGTTCCAGGCGGGTGAAGCCACGCCGCAGGGCCCGATACAGATTCGAGCGACGGTGGACCGCGCCGACAACAATGTCAGCAACGGCATCCAGGATCCCCTCTCGTCGACCGCATCGATAATCGTGTCTGACGGAAAACTCTACAGCCTCCAGTTGACCTCTTCGCTGGCTGCGCCCAACCTGCCTGGCATAACCATCAATTGCATCACCGATCCTTGCGCGGCGGTTTCCGGCGATGCCACGTCAGATCCGAACGCCATTCCGTCCAATCCCGATGCGACGCTGAGTCTGGCGATTACGGCCAAGGCGCAGGACCGTCAGGGCAATCCGGTGATTCGTGGGACGCCGATTCGCTTTGGCTCGGTTGATGAACCAGTAGGCGCGCCGGGAACCGCGCAGGACAATCAATTCCTGCTTTCCGGTGTCGATGGCAATCCTGCTGAAGGCGGTTCGAACTTCAGTGCGCCGACCGGGCACTTCACCACGGCTGGCGCTGGCGCCGGACCGGGCGATGCCTTGGTCGTGTTCGGCAAGGCCGTGCAAGGCAATGCCGATCTCGAAAGTGCGGTCACAGTACAGTCCGTCAATAGCGCGACCAGCCTGACGGTAACGCCGAATTTCAATCGAAATGACACGACTGGCGTCCTCGTGGACTATGGTCCGGTGCTGCCTTACCTGATTGGCCGCTCCCTGCACGGAAGCATCACTACCGCAACGACGACGGATGCGGATCTCCTGCCAACCTCGCCTACGAAAGGTATTGCTCATGCGATTCTCACGTACACGGTGAGCACCGTAGGCAATTCGGTAGCGATCTGGGCGCAGGGCGATGGCGTTGATCGCGTTACCAACGGTCCCAACAGGGTCACGGATGCCGGAACGCTGGTCTACCCGGGTGTAGCGCCGCTCAGCATTACCGCTTCGCCGGATCCGGTTCCGGGCAATACGCCGACTACGGTCACGGTTTGTGTGACCGACCACCTTGGCATTCGCCTGCGCGGCGTAACGGTGGGGTTCAACTTCACCCTGACCAGCGGTTCGGGCAAGGTCGACGGCGTGTCGGGTAGCGGCGCCGTCGGTCATCCGACAGGCGTTAACGGATGCGTGCAGGCGGCCGTTACGACTACGGGCCTGCCGCTCTCGGCTACAGGCGGAAACAGCGGCACGTTGACGTTCAATGCCGGCGGCCAGAGCGCAACAGTGCACTTCATCGTGCAGCTTGCCTTCCTTTCGGCAGCGCCTCCGCAGGTTTGCGCGACGCCTGCACCCGGTTCGGCTGTTACCGTCACTGCTTATGCGACGGGCGGTACGCCGGTAGCCGGCGTCATGATTTCAGCGAGTTGTAGCGCTGGTCTCACGGTCGAGGCTTCGGCGACAACCGGGCCGTCTGGCGGCGCGCTATTCCACGTTGCTGGACCTTCTGCCACTACCGGCCAATGCACGTTTACGGCGACTGGGGCCGGCTCGCAGTCGGTCACGGTAACGGTCGGCCCCGGTAGCGTCAGTCCGGTTGGGTGCTCGGCAGGTCCGTAACCGATCCACAACCTGTAAAAAAGAAGGGCCGCAGCAATGCGGCCCTTTTTTTGTGTACGATCTGTACTTCGCACCATCACTCTCGCGGCGCGTAGGCGAATTCTCAGGGGAATCGCGCGGTGCAGCCTTACAGCGAATTATCCAAGACCGGCGACATCATCTTTGCCGAAGGCGATCCTCCCACGGGCGCGTTCCTGATCGAATCCGGCCGCATCGAGATCAGCACGATGCAATTCGGCGAACGACGCGTTCTCGACGAGCTCGGGCCCGGCATGCTGCTCGGCGAGATGGCGGTACTCGACGATTCGCCACGCACCGCCACGGCACGCGCGTTGACCAACTGCCGACTCATTCCGATCGATGCCGATCAGTTCGCCGAGCGCCTGGCCGCAGCGGATCCCGTCGTGCGTGCGCTGTTGATGAGTCAATTGACGCGTTATCGCTCGGCGCTTGCGACGTTGACAGGAAGCAGCCCGGGCAGCGAAAAAGTCACGCTCGAACCGCACGGCAATGCCGATGCGTTTGACAAGATTCGTCTTGAAAGCGAGCTGCGTGCCGCACTCGAGCGCAAGGAGCTCGAAGTGCGCTTGCAGCCGATCGAGGAAATCGTCAGCGGCCGCATCGCGGGCTATGAAGCATTGGTGCGTTGGCAGCATCCGGAACGGGGTGCGGTGTCGCCTGCCGAGTTCATTCGGCTGGCCGAGGAGACTTCGCTGATCCTCCCGGTCGGCGACTATGTGCTAGCGCGCGTGTGCGACATGCTTGCTGAGTTCCAGCAGCGCGGGCGCACACCGTTGCCGTTCGTTGCGGTGAATCTGTCCGCGCGTCAGCTCGATGATCCGAAACTGGTCGAGCGCATTCTCGGCTTGTTGCACGAACGTGGCCTGCCCCCGGTTTGTCTGAAGCTCGAAGTCACTGAAAGCCTGGTGCTCAATTCCGTTCACATCGCGGAATTTCTCGCCCGCTGCCATGCGGCCGGCATGCACGTCGCGCTCGATGATTTCGGCACCGGCTATTCGAATCTGGGCCCCCTGCTGACGCTCAGTTTCGACCAAATCAAGCTGGACGGAAGTTTCGTCAAGGCGCTCGACCGCCCGCGCGGTGTCGCCATGGTCGGTGTTATCGTCGCGATGGCACGGGCACTCGATTGCGACCTCATAGCGGAAGGCGTGGAAACGCGCGACCAGCGCGAAGTACTGCACAAGCTCGGTTGTCGTTATGCGCAAGGGTGGTTGATTGGCAAGCCGATTGCACTCGCCGACACGCTGAAAAACGGTTGATCGTCGTGCGTGGACGCCATACTGGATAGTCCATCCATGCTTGGGCGCTATTCCGAGCGCGCCAACCCCGGTAGACTCAACGAGGGAGCCGGCCAAGCAGCCGCGTCGCTTATCAAGCGCCGAGGAAAGTCCGGGCTCCACAGGGCAGGGTGCCAGGTAACGCCTGGGCGGCGCAAGCCGACGGAAAGTGCAACAGAAAACAAACCGCCG
>JBDSNK010000295.1:0-9983 GCA_039915385.1 Dokdonella sp. | reverse complement strand
CGCTGCTCGGCGCCCGCCTGCATGGCAGCCTGCCCTGGCCCAGCGGTATCACCGCAGCAACCTGCACGACGCAGGCGGCAAGCAACTGCGCAGTGACCACTCTCTCCGGCAATCTGGACGCGCGCTTCGACATCCAGTCGGGCGGATCGATCGACGTCAGCGGTGACGTGCAGGCGCTTGATGGCGGCGAGAACGCGTCGTTGGATGCCATGGCCTACGGGCCGATGGGGCTCAGCGAGCAGGAAACCCTGAACAATTTCGCGAGCGTTTCAATGACGCAGAGTTTGTTTTTCGATGGCTTCGATGCGCACTGAGACCGCCTTGCCATGCCGCGTTTGCACGTGTCGTCGGTGACGGGTGCATCTGAGTCGCGGGAGTTCGTACCGAGCGCATGCGTGATCTGACATCGTGAGTTTCCGGCATGTCGTGCGTAGACCTGCAAATCCGCCCGTGGTCCCTTCAGTACCTGCCCTCGGCTCCGCATTCGCCAGCCGATGACGGGAATACGACCGGCAGGGATAGGTATACAGTGCACTTCTGCATCGCGGGAGAGCCATCATGAGGCTGTATTGCGCGTCGCTGCTGTTCGTTTTCGTCAATCTCGCCAGCGTGCCGTGTCATGCAGATCCGGTTTGCGTGAGCAGTGAAGCCGAATTGCGCCAGGCGTTACTCGACGCCGGCGCCAACCTCACCGATGAAATCCGCTTGATGGAAGGCACCTATTTCACCGGCGGGCAAAAGTTCAGCTACGACGCCACCGATGCGCACACCCTGAGCATTTCCGGCGGTTGGTACGACGATCACGATCCTTGCGATTTTCAACATCCACGCGCCGACGGCACGATTCTGGATGGACAAAACGTCACCGCGGTGCTCAGCATCAATAACCTCGGCGACGGACCTGGCACGACGCTGGCTGTGAGCAATCTCACCTTGCGCAACGGCGCGACCAGCACGAATGGCGAATCGGCGGCGCTTGCGCTGTTCGGCGGGTTGCATCAGGACCTGCGCGTGCGGAACGTCATCGTTCTGAGCAGCCACAATACGGCGCCTCCGCCGCACAACATTTTCACCAATGTTGTCACGTTGAACAGCTTTGCCGACGTCTATTTCATCAATAACGTCATCGGCGATTCCACCAGCAACTATGCGAATCTCGCCATTTTCGCCGAGTATCCGACGCAGACGGTCTTCATGCACAACAACACGCTGTCGCTCAACGGCGCCGGGTTTGGTGCCCTGCTCGACTCCAGTGGCGGCACCGCGTTCCGCCTGGTGAACAATGCCATCAAGGGCGACATGGACTTCAACAGCCGCAACTCAGGCGACCCGATTCGGCTGTGGCTCTACAGCAACCTCGGATGGTGGAGCTACAGCAGCATCGTCACCGCGCCCCTCGTCCAGGCCGACGTGGGCAATGATCCCGGCATCGATCCGGGTTTCTTGGGCGCGCTGGATTTTCGTCCCGCCGCGGGTTCGCCGCTGGTGAATCGGGGCTTGAACGCACCTTTTGGTGGATCGAGCAGTGTCGATCTCGATGGCAACCCGCGCGTCGACCTCGGCGTCATCGACGTCGGCGCGTTCGAATCGACGCGCGAACGCATCTTCGCGAACGGATTCGAATAATCTCAAGGCTGGCGAACCGCCGCCGCCATCACCGCCGCGCGTCCGCTCGCCAGCAGCACAGCGGCGTGCTCGACGCGAAATGCATACTGCCAGCTGCCCTCGCCACTCAACAGGCGCTCGGCATACACCTCGATAGAGCCAGCAAGTTCATCGACGCGATCGACGAGCAACTCGACCGCGCGCAGGGAAACGAGGTAGCCCGGCGCAGCGATGCCGCCCGCCGCGCGCGCGATCAGTCCACCATGCACGGCCATCGCCTGCGCGCCGTATTCGCATAGGTGCACTGCGCGCAGGCGATGGTCGCTGCGCAGCGGATTGTCGCGACGCCGATGCGACTCGCTGCACGCATGGATCGAATCATCGTTCCAGTCGACCACGTCGTCGAGCAGGCACATCAATCCCTGATGCGGAATCAGCGTCGACCAATCGGACTTGGCGAGTATCAAGCGTCATCCCGACGTTTGCGTGCCATCAGGATCGACAGACAGAAGTGGAAGCCGACGCCGAGCGCAACGGTCAGGCCGATTGCGCGCAGCACAGGCAGCGAAGACCATGCCTGCATGCCGAACACGAGCAGGGCGGAGAGCACGCAAACGATCGTCGCATGCAAGGTGCGGCGACCTTCAGCGGCATCGGCAACCGGACGCTCGAAGAACAGCGCGTAGTGCAGGCCGAGACCGGCCGCGAGGGTCAGCGCGACGAGATGGAACAGTGACAGCGAGATACCGCTTGCGCGTTCGACCACAAGCACGAGCAAGGTCGCCAACGACATCGGTGCAAGGACATGCCAGGCCCGTCGCACGCTACGCAACGCGACGATGACGGTGAGTGCGAGCAGGCCGAGCGCGAGCACGAGCGCGCGCAGGATACGTTCGCGGTAGGCAATGACGAGCGACTCCGACGCGCCCTTGAGGTCGAGCAGGCGTGCGCGGCCCTGGCTCGCATCGGTGAATACGGTCAACGCATCCGCATCGTGTACACCGGACAAGGTCGCAAGGCCGAGCCAGCCGTCTTCACGCTTGATCAGCATAGAGGCGAGCCGTGTGCCCAGCGGTGACTTGCCGAACACGTCGGGCGTGAGCGGTGCCAGCGCGCGTGCCTTTTCGACGTCGGCAAGGAAGGGCGCAAACAGATCCGCACGAAACGGCAGGTCGCGACTTGCTTGGGTCAACGCGCTCGACAGGGTTGCGCGATCGGGCAACTTCGCCTGGCGTGCGCTCTGTGTCGCAATACTCGGCAGATAGCGGCTCGGCAATTCCGCCGCATCGAGCGCACCGCGCGTGACGAGGGCCGCGAGCTGGGGCTCCAGTGTTTCGGACAAGGCGAGCACGTCGTCCGCATCCTTGCCGTTCAACACAAGGAGATAACGCACATCCGGCGCACCGAGCTCGCCGCGCACTGCCGCATCGCGCAACAACAGGTCCTGCGGCACCGGCGTCAGCGCGGCGAGATCGTTCTGCCACATCGGGCCAGGCGCGCGCCACAGCACGAGCAAGGCGAGCGCGGTCAACAGCCACGGCAACCATCTTGGACGCGGCAGCATGTCGATGAAATGTGCGGCGCGCGAAAGCCCTGGCGTCTGCGCGGCATCGCGGAAGTGCGTCGGCAATACGTGCGGCAACAGGTAGCGTGTGCTGAACCCCGCGGCGATGAGACCGACAATCGTGAACACCGCCAATTGCTGCAAGCCGGTCACGCCGGATGCGAAGAACGCAAGGTATGCAATTGCCGCCGATGCGATCGCGGTTGCCAGCAACGGCCACAACGCGCGCACGCTCGCGAGTGCATCCTCGCCGGCACGGCGATGACTAAGCAGGCGGATCGGATATTCCTGCGCCACGCCGAGCAGGGTGAAGCCGAACGCGAGGGTGATCCCATGCGCGGATCCGAACGCGAGGGCAAGCGCGGCGATGCCGGCAAGTCCACCGCTCAAGACCGGCAGCGCCGCGAGCAACAGCGAAGGAACACTGCGATACGCGAGCAACAACAGCAGGATGAATCCGAGCGTGCTGACCGCACCGATGCGATCCGCTTCACCGCGTGTCTTTGCGCTGATCAGCACGGTGAAATAACCCGGCCCGCTGATCGCAAGTTTCGCTGCGTCCGATCCCGGCAATGCAGAGAATGTCGCATTGAGCGCATCGATCGCGCTGCCCTGCGCAGCCGGATCGAAACCTGCGCCGTGTGTCTCGGCGAGCAGCAGCGCTTCGCCCGTCGACGAGAACCAGACCCCATCGCGCGATTTTGGCGGCTTCGGCGGCGACCAGCGCTCGGCCACGGCAAGGATCTCCAGGGTGGGATCGCGCGCGAGCAACGGCTTCAGCAAGGCTGCCGCGGGCGAGCCCAGATCCTCGACGCGCTGTTCGAGTTGTTCGCCAAGATAGGCCGCATCGAGCGAGTGGGTATCCAGCGTGGGTGACAGCAGATAGCGATACGGCAGCAGGCTTTCATCCAGCGCGGCCGGATCGAAAGCACCGTTGACGATCTGTTCGAAATGCGCGTCGCCGCGCAATTTCTCGGCAAGGCCGCGACTGAGACCCGCAAGCTGCGCTTCGTCCGCGCCGGAGATCGCGAGCAGGAGCAGGCGCGAGCCGGGTCCTTCGCCAATCTGTTCCATCAGCAACTTCTGGTCCGGCGTCTGCGGCGGCGGCATGAAGCTGCGCAGATCGGTGCTGATATGCAGCGTGTGGAGCGCGAAAGCCGCAACGCCGACGAGGGCGAGCAGCCATGCCACAAGTATTCCAGGTGAGCGCACGCTTTAGCCCTCCCCTTCAAGGGGAGGGTTGGGTGGGAATGGTTTTGATTTCGAATTGAACTCGCGAGAACACCATCCCCACCCCCACCCTCCCCTTGAAGGGAAGGGAGTAGAGGCGAGAAGTCGCGAACCCGATTCCCTCCTCACGGCGTCTTCAGTCCGCGGCACAAGGCATCGATCTGCGGCTGCGACGGCCGCGTCGGTATTGCCACGCTCGCGAGGGCGTCGACCAGCAGCACACTGACGTCGCCATCGGCTTCATGCGTGCGGAAGCAGCGCGGCGTGCTGCCCGCACCATCGACGTCTATCGAGCTGATGCGCTGGGCGAGACGGCGATCGCGCGGTTTCAGAACAAGCTGCCAGCGCGTGGGCGTGCCGCTCGCGGCGAGATTGAAATCGGCGGACAGTGTGGTGACATCGCCACCGAGCAGGGCCGCGAAGCCGCGCAGGAAACCCTCCAGCTCCGGTGCCTGGCTGAGCGAAAACGTGCGCGCAGCGCGCTCGCCGCGCTTCACCGTGGCGCTACCGTCGGCCACCGTCACTTGTTCGCGATAGGGCGTATCCACCCGTTTGCCGAGCTTGGCCGGACCCAGGTATTCCAGTTCGCCGTGCAGGATCAATGGTCGATCAAGCAGGCCTGAGAAGCGCACTTCGGTATAGGCCGTGCGCGCCGGTGCTTCGCGTTTGAGCGCTGTGACCAGCGCGGACGCATCGACGGCAGCGCCCGCCTCAGGCGACGCTGCGTGGCACGGGGACATCAGCGAGAGTACGCCCGCCATGAGCAAGCTCGTTATCGTCGAAGCCATCGAGATTCCAGAAGTCATGCCAGTTGAACCAGTTGTAGGGATCTTCGCGCACATAGTGCTCCAGACGCGTTGCGTAGCGCTGAACAACGGCGCGCAGTTCGGCCTTGCGCGCGCGCCGCGGCAGCACTAGCTCATCGGAAAACGCCTCGAAATGCAGGTCGTAACGATTGCCGCCTCGGTACAGACCGAAGCACAGCACGAGCGGCACCTTGAGTACCGAGCCGATGAGGAAGGGTGCCACTGGAAATGCCGCAGGCGCGCCCATGAAGTCGACCACCACGGTCGCTTCATTTGGTCGTGAGCGATCGCCGAGCAAGGTGGTCAGCGCGCCTTCGCGCAGCGCTTCTCCGAGCGCGAGCACGATCTCGGTGCCCGGTCGCGAGGCATCGATCACGTTGCGGCCCATCTCGGGGTTGATCGCGTGCAGCATTTCCGTCAGCGCCGGCGTCTGCTGCGTGTCGAGCACCACGCGCACTTTCACGTCCGGTCGTGCGACTGCCGCGACACGCAGCACTTCAAAGCTGCCGATGTGCGCACCGATGAGGAGCACGCCGCGATCGGGACAGATGCGCGACGTCAGTTCGTCGAGACCGTTCATGCGTACATCGAAGCGATCGAAACGATCGGTGAGCAGGAACACGCGGTCGAGGATGGTCGACGCAAAGCGATGGATGTGGCGCATCACCTGCCAGGCGCTGGCGGGTTTGCCGAACGCGCGCTGCAGGAATTCAGCCGAGACCCGGCGTTCGAACGGACGTCGGATATAGAAATACAGCGTGATCGGATAGAGGATTGCGCGTGCAACACGGCGCCCGCCGCGCAGCGCAATCGTGCGAATCAGCCAGATCGCGAACCAGCCGCCGCCTTCGGGGCGTTCTGTCCAGTGCTCAGTCATTGCCGCCCCCCTGTTTCCGCTTCGCCGCTCAGGATTGGTCTACCGTCCCGCTCGATACGGAACCGCAAGCGTGTACCACTGCGCGTTGCCGTCAGCTGCGCCCCCTGTCCGGGCAACAGCGGCGCGAGGAATTTTACCGTGTGGATGCGCCGCAAGGGGCCGAACCCGGCTTTCTCCAGCGCCGCGGCGACACGGTCGAGCAAAACTACGCCGGGCACGACGGGATGCCCGGGGAAATGGCCAGGCAGGCTCGGATGCTGCGCGCTGATCTCGAAGTGCTCGGTGACGGTCGCATCGCTGGCGGAGTCGTTCATTGGTCGGCGCGCGCCGCATCGTCGGCGAAACTCGCGGCCAGTGCCGGCCAGCGCCTCGCCAAACGCGCGAGGAACACCGGCAGTGGCGGATGCGGGAGATGGCGCAGGCGCCAACGGCGGTACGCGTATTCCGCCACGAGGAAGCCGAGCACCAGCACGTAGCTGCCCAGATGCAGATACCAGCGGCCGGCCGGCGGAATCGTCAGCGGCGGGCGCGCGCCGAACCTCGCAAACGCGCCATCGGGCACCGCGCACGCGACGACCACGAGCAGCAGGCAGGCCTGCAGGCCGAGCACGAGTGCCCATGCCCAGGTGAGCCTTCGTGCATAGCGTTCGACGCCCGGCTGGGCCAGCCGCTCAGGTCCCTCAAGGATGCCGATGATGCGCGCGATCAGCGATTGGCGACCCGGCCTCAGCGTGCGCGCGAATACGAAGCACAACGCCATGTTGATGATGATGGGCAAGCTGTCGAGGGCGAGCTGGCCCTGTCCGCGATGCGCGAGCCATGCGAGCACGGCCGCGATCGCAAGCCAGCCCGACCACGTCAGCACGCGGCCGCGCCGCAGACCTGGCAGCAGCAGCACGCTCAGCAGCGCAAAGGCCGCAAGTTCGTCGAGCAGCATGTTGCCGGTCAGGAAGGCCGCCAGCAGCAAAACGAAGTACGCGATCAATCCGAAGACAAACGCGCGCGATCGCCGCGCGGTTGGCGCAGCAGGCGGTGGAACCGGAACCGGGGCGGACACGGAGGGCAACGCGCGGGGATCGCCAGCGAAGGTTTCAGGAAAGCGGCGTGACTGTAACATAGGGTCGAACGTCGAACCGGCGGCGCATACCCAGGAGCACGGCGTGGAGCAAGCGGCAACGACGATCGAATGCGATGTGCTGGTGGTCGGCGGCGGTCCCGGCGGTTCAACCGCGGCGACCCTGCTGCAACGCCAGGGCCGGCGCGTGCTGCAACTGGAAAAGGATCGGCATCCGCGTTTCCACATTGGCGAATCCCTGCTTCCCGCCAACCTGCCGATCTTCGACACGCTCGGCGTGATGGATAAGGTGCGCGCGCTCGGCGTGCTCAAGATGGGCGCGGACTTCCCTTCCGAGGAAGGCAACTACCAGACGTTCCACTTCGCGCGTTCGCTTGGAACAACACCGCCTCACGCGTTCCAGGTCAAGCGCGAGGAATTCGACGCGATGCTGTTCGAGCATGCGCGCGAGACCGGCGTCGACGCGCGCGAGGGAGTCAAGGTTGGGCGTGTCGAGATCGATGGCGTGGGACGCGTCACCGCGCAGGCGAAGGACGCGGCGGGCAATACCTTGACCGTGCGCGCGAAATATCTGGTCGACGCAAGCGGTCGCGAAACCCTGCTCGGCGATGCGCTGAAGATCAAGCGCAAGAACGAAAAGCATCAGAGTGCCGCGATTTTCGCGCACTTCGAAGGCGTCGAGCTGCGCCCCGACGAGGACGCCGGCAACATCAGCATCTACAACTTCGCGCATGGCTGGTGCTGGTTCATCCCGCTGCGCGATGGCGTGATGAGCATCGGATGCGTGTGCTGGCCCGAATATCTGAAGCAGCGCCGCGGTCGCAACGAGGATTTCCTGCTGGCGACCTTGCAGCGGATGCCGGACGCCTGGCGGCGCATGGCCAACGCAAAGATGACCTCGGACGTGCGCGTCACCGGCAACTATTCCTATACCTGCGAACGCATGGCCGGCCCGGGTTGGGTCATGGTCGGCGATGCATACGCGTTCGTCGATCCGGTGTTCTCGTCCGGTGTCTACCTGGCGATGCACAGCGGCAAGCAGGCCGCTGCCATGGTCGGCGCGATCCTCGACGCTCCAGCGCATGAAGCGACGTTGCAACGCGCTTTTTCGGCGCGCATCCGCCGCGGCGTTCGTGCGTTCTCCTGGTTTATCTATCGCTTCAATTCGCCGGTGATGCGTCACCTGTTCGCGCATCCGGGCAATCAGTGGCAGCTGGAACAGGGCGTGATCTCGATGCTCGCGGGGGACGTATTCGACAGTCCAGCCGTGATGCAGAAGCTGAAGCTGTTCAAATTCGTGTATGCCTGCTACGGCATCGGCAACCTGCGGCGTTGGGTCGGCGAGATGATCTCGCGGCGGCGCCAGGCGCACATGGCGTTCAGCGGGGGCAATACGCCGGTGGACCCGTCCTAGGCTCCCGCGCGGGCTGCGCAAGCGTCGGACTATGCGACGCGATTCTGCTCGATATGCGCGGACAGCTCGCGCAGGCTCGCGAAGATGCGCTTGTTGTCGGGATTGTCCGAGCGCAACTGGAAACCGTAGTGTTTGGAGACCGCAAGCGCAAGTTCGAGCGCATCGATCGAATCGAGGCCGAGATCGCCGCCGAACAAGGACGCGTCGGGGTCTATCTGCTCGGGCTTTACCGAGTCGATGTTGAGGCTCTCCACGAGCAGCTTCGCCAATTCCTGTTCGGCGGGAGTCTGCGAGGCGGCGCTGGTGTTCATGTTCATGGGGGTCTTCGTCCGGGCCAGCGCTGAAAAAATATCCGACCAGTGTATCATCGCCGACCCGCCACGGGCCTGAGTGGTGCCTCGCAGTCAGTCCCGGCGTTCCCAATGTCGACCCCGATGATCGTCACCGAATCGCCTGCCGCACCGCTGCGGATCGGCTACGAGCAGCTGTCGGCGGATGCGTTGCTAGCGCAGCCGGACGTGCTGGCGGTCATCGGCTTTGGCCGCGGGCCGGAGGCTTGCGCGGATCCGCGCTTGCTGCGCGTCGCCCTGGAGCCCTTGCAAACCGACCTGCTGGAAGTCTGGCGCAGCGCCCGCGAGGTCACCTGCGGGCGCGCCGAGCAATTGCGCTGGAGCAGCGACGGCGAGCATCTGTTTTTCGCGATCGAGGTCGATGAAGCCGCCCTTGGCGGTATTGTCGCGGCAACGGAACACGCCTATCGTCGCATCAGTGCGTTCGTCGCGCCGAGCCCGACACCGCATGTGCTGCGGTTGTGGAACTATCTCGACGCCATCAATTCCGGCACGGGCGACGCGGAGCGCTACCGGCAGTTCTGCGATGGCCGCGCGCGCGGCATGCATGATTTCCTGCAGCCGCCGTATCCGGCTGCATCCGCGATAGGGCGTCAGGATGGCCAGCGTGTGCTGCAGGTCTACGGCCTCGCCGCCGCCTCGCCCGGCACAGCGATCGAGAATCCGCGGCAGGTCAGCGCGTGGCGCTATCCTCGCCAATACGGACCGACGGCACCCACCTTTGCTCGTGGCATGCTCAACTCGCCCTCGCAGCTGCTGATATCCGGCACCGCCGCTGTCGTGGGGCATGCGTCGCGCCACGGCGACGATCTCGGGGCACAGCTGGATGAAACTCTCGCCAATCTCGACAGCCTGTTGCACGAAGCGGGCATTGCCGCAGCGAAGTTCGACGCCGCCAGTTGCCTGAAGGTCTATCTGCGCGACCCGGCGAATGCCGACCTCGTCGTGCGCACGCTGCGCGCTCACTCTCCCGGGCTTGGCACCCTGCTGGTGCTCGCTGGCGATATCTGCCGCGCAGAGCTGCTGGTCGAAATCGACGGCGTGCATCAATCGATTGCCTGA
>JBDSNK010000243.1:0-11409 GCA_039915385.1 Dokdonella sp. | reverse complement strand
AACGCGTCGGCCACAACAAGGCAGCAGTGGCGCTCGCGAACAAGACGGCGCGACGACTGTGGGCCGCCGAACACCACCGAACAAGTTTTGATCCCGACCATGTCAGCGTGCGCAGCACGCCGGCTTCCACCCACTAACGTTCCCACCCCGCGTTGCACCGAGCGAACGTCGATGGCAAACGAGTCGGTCCCCGGGACGACAAAGCCGATAACTCTTCTGGCCGACTGTGGCCGATTGAACGTGTGGCTTCGTCCCGGCGGATTCCATCATGGCCCGAGCGTAATGCGCTCACCCAAAGGCCGTATAGACGACTGCAACCGCTTCGATTGTCCGATCAACGCTCGGCGCTATTGACAGAGGAGTCCATAGACGAAAAGTTAGCCACGCTCTTCCAGTTGTGAAGTGCTCGGGCTAGCTGCGCCTCGTGATGAAAAGGAATGGCTTTAGAAGCCCATGCAAGAAAGGCCACAACAGCCTCCTGCTGTTCTGGAGAACAAAGATGACGGAAGTTTAGGTAGGAGTTCGTTGGGTTATTGCAGCGACCGTACTCAGCGAGGGCGGCGAGCGTGTAGTCAGATACCAAGTTGCTCTCGGCTGGGTACTTGGTGCACCAGCGGATGTATGCCGGAACAACGTCTAGCAAATCGGGTTGACCCGAGAGTTCCATAACGTTCGGATTGGCCAGAATGAAGTCCTCATCCACACAGGCGGAGGAAAGATCTTGCGGAAACGCACTGACTAGTTGTTCGAGGATGCTCATGGCACCTATGGCTAACTACTATTCGGTTGCGAAGTGAGATGTATTCCTGAAACCTAATCCGGTCCCCTGGCACTTGACTGTAGGCAACGTCCTACACAAATCAACGGATTACGCCGATGGTGGGATGTATTCCCGCAACCTAATCCCGCAGCCCTTGCGGGACGAGCTGGTGGTGACGGGGCGATCCTCTCATTCGACGTCGGTGGCGGCAAGTGAGTTGGCGATTTCGCGACGGCCGCGTCTGCTGAACCAGCTGCGCGCGCAAGTGCGCCGTCTCAGTCGGGCGATCCACGCCAAGTAGGTGTAGTGCGGCTGGGTCAGAGGTTTCATTCTCGCCGACAAAAAGAGGCATGCTCGCGACATGGGTGCGCATAGCACGCTCTCGAGTGGTAGCGGCCAATTGCTGTTCCGGGGCGACAATGCGTCGTCGCATCCCTTGAGAATAATTTTGCAGAATGCCTTGGCCAGGGGGGTGGCCGGGTGCGAGCGGGAACACCATCCCCAGCCAACCCTCCCCTTGAAGGGGAGGGCTTTCCACGAATGCGTGATTTGCAGAATGTCTTGGCCAAGGCGGGGTGGCCGGGTGCGGGTGCGAGCGAGAACGTCATCCCCACCCAACTTCCCCTTGAAGGGGAGGGCTTTTCAGGAATGCATAGTCTGTAGATTGCCTTCGCCAAGGCGACGTGGTCGGGGGGCGAGCTATAAGAGCATCGCGACCGACCATTATCGGCTGCGCAAGAAAATCACGTCCGCCGCACTTTCGGCATCAAGCACGCTTATTTCGCCAGTTCGTACAGATACTCGACGAACGACATCACCGCGCCGTCGTAACCCCTGATCTTTGGATTGGTCGAATCGATCAGGTAGTACTCGTCGGGCGCGTGCGCGCCGCTGCCGTTGCCGAGTCCGAAATGGCCCGACGCAAGGTGGAGCGGTGCATCGGTAAAGACGAAGCCGGGATACGAACCGGCACCGCGCGGCCATAGGGTGGGCTTCAGCCCATCGTTCGCGAGTACCGCAATCTGCGCCTGGATCAGACGCGTGTCGGCCTTCGTGCTGGTCGAGTCGTAGCCACCACTCACGTTGACTTCGATGTCGCCGAAGCCGTGTTTCGCGAGATGCGCCTTCAACGCCGCGACTGCGTCAGCCATCTTCATGCCCGGCACGAGGCGCATGTCGATCTTCGCGACCGCATGGTGTGGCAGCACGGTCTTGCCGCCGGGGCCGGTGTAGCCGGCGACGAGACCTTCGATGTTGACCGTGGGTTGCGATACGAGGCGTTCGCTTGCGGCTTGCCAACCGAGGTCGTCGATCCAGTGTTGAACGCCGAATTGCTTCTTCACTTTTGCTTCGTCGCGTGTGGGCATTGCCGCGGCGACCATCGCCTTGTCTTCCGCGCTGATCGGCGGCGCGACCGGAAAGTTGTCGATCGTGATCGTGTTGCCGTCAGCGGAGACCAGCGTGTCGAGCGCCTTGACCAGATGCCAGGCGGGGCTGTCGACCATTGCTTTCAAGGAGGAGTGGATGTCCTTCGCGGGTCCGCGCCCCCATTTGTCACCACTGGAAACCAGCTCGAGTTCGATGACACCTTTTGCGCCGAGCGTCACGGTGACGCCGCCATCAAGATCCTGCGACGCAGCCGGCATGAACACACCGACGGTCTTCGCCAGAGCGGCCTGCACCTCGGGTCGAAGCACGAGTTGGCCGATGTGCGGCGAACCGATTTCTTCCTCGCCCTCGGCGACCATCACGAGGTTCACCGGCATCTTCTTGCCAGCGCCGCGGATCGCATGCAGCGCGGCGAGGAAGGCCGACTCGGGTCCCTTCTGGTTGACCGCGCCACGCCCGACGATGGCCTTGCCGAGACCGGGCTTGTCGACCAGTTTTGCTTCGAGTGGCGGTGAACTCCATTCGACCGGATCGAATTGCTTCACGTCGTACATGAAATACAGGCCGACCGTCTTCGCGGCGCCCGCATCGAGTGTCGCGAACACGCCGGGCTTGCCATCGGTCTCGATGATGTCGACCTTCTGGAATCCTGCGTCGCGTGCGAGCTTCGCCATGTACTCGACGCCCTCACGCGAATTGCGCTTTTCAGCCGCAATCGAGGGCAGGGCGATCCAGTCTTGCAGGCGCTTGACGGCTTCGTCGTGGCGCCTCGTCACTTCGCGCTGGATGGACGCGGTATCGGTTTTTGCCGCAACGCAAACACCCGGTCCGATCAACATCGCGGAAACGAAAAACGAGAAAGCCACTGAACGTCGGAAGATACGATGCTTGACGCACACAGCGTTCATTGGCTTTCCCTTGATGGTCGTCGAAACGATCGGATGAGAGCAGTCGTATTCCATACGGTCGTTACTTCTTCAGCGCCTTCGCAGCGTCGAGCATCTGCTTCACATGCTCGTTCGGGCTCAGCGCTGAATATTCCGCCGCTATCATTCCGGACGGCGCAATCAGGTACGACGAGCGGTTCGACCAGCCGGGCTTCATGGTCAGGGTTGAATCGTATTCCTTGGCAATCTTTGCGCCGTCATCCGCAGCGACCGGGAATTTGCCGCCGCAATGCTCGGTTTCCTTCGAGAAGTCGGCGAGCTCAGTCACGTTGCCTGCGGTGACGCCGATGACCGTGGTGTTCTCGGCTTTGAACTTGTCGATCGCTTCCGAAAACAAGTGCGCTTCGACGTTGCAGCCCGACGTGTGCGCGGCGGGAAAGAAGTAGACGACGACCGGGCCTTTCTTGAGTGCGTCGGCGAGGTTGAACGTGAATGGTGTGCCGGCGAGGTAGGCGGGCAAGGTGAAGTCAGGCGCTTTCGCACCGACTTTCAACTCGGCGATCGCGTAGGAGGAGAACGCCGCGATTCCAAGGGCGGCGAGGGCGGTCATTTTCTTCAGATGCTTCATGTGAGTATTCCCGACGTTGAGTTCTGGATCTGCGATCGCGCAGATCCGAATGACGTGAGCATGCGTTGACGATGCCACGTCGCCTTGAGCAGATAGCTGCGTTGCTTCAATCCATTCGAACTTTCCTTCCGTGTTTCATCACCAACAACGGGTGCTCCGTTGCGCGGATGTTCTTGAGCACGTCGCCAGGTACGGCGACGATGTCGGCGAACTTGCCGGCTTCGAGCGTGCCGGTGTCGGCGGCGATGCCGAGCAACTTGGCGGATCCCTGGCTGCTCGTCATCAGCGCCGCGGCGGGGCTCATGCCCAGATCAACATAGTCGCCGAATTCCTCGGCATTCATGCCGTGCGGATAGACAGCCGCATCGGTGCCGTAGGCGATCAGCACACCGATCTTCAATGCGTTCTTCATCATCTCGCCGTGCGCGGTGTAGGCGGCGCGTGCCTTCGCGGCGATCTTCGGCGGATAAGTGTCGGCTTTCTTGTTCACCCACAACTGAGTCATGCGCGTCGGCACGAGGTAGACACCTTTCTGCTTCATCAGCTGTAACGTGGCCGCGGTGAGAAAGCTGCCGTGCTCGATCGAGTCGACGCCGGCTTCGACCGCCTGCTTCGCGGCGAGGTCGCCGTGCGCGTGCGCGGCCACCTTGCGGCCCCACGCATGTGCTTCGCTCATGATCGCGCCGAGTTCGGCGGGCGTCAGTTGCGGCACGTCGACGGGATCGGATTCGGACAACACGCCGCCGGAGGCGCAGATCTTGATCCAGTCAGCGCCGTATTTCATCTGCTCGCGCACAGCTTGGCGGCACGATTCCGCGCCGTTGCAGACACCTTCCATCGTGCCCGACGGCTTCATGCGGTCGGGGGGTACAGGCGCGCTGTCGCAATGGCCGCCGGTGGAGCCGATCGCGTGGCCGACGGCAAAGATCGTCGGGCCTTCCGCGAGACCATCCTTGATGGCGTTGCGCAGGGCGACATCGATGAAATCGCTGCTGCCGACGTCGCGCACGGTGGTGACGCCCGCGCGCAGCGTCGCATGTCCATTGGCTTCCGCATGGAACGATTGCTCGACCGCCGAACGCAACGTGTTTTCATAGAACGATTTCGCCCAGTCGTCGTCGTGATCCGTGGTGATATGCGTATGTGCGTCGATGAAGCCGGGTACGAGTGTTGCGTCGCCAAGATCAATCACCTTGGCGTCGGCTGGAATCGCGGCATCACGGCCGACTGCGGTGATGCGCTCGTCCTTGACCACGATGACAGCGGGTGAACTCAGCGTGCCGCTCTTGCCGTCGAACAGGTGCGCTGCTTTGAGTACGGTGACAGTAGGTGGCGCGGATGCACCATCGGACCCTTGCGCCTGACTGGCCAACGCAAACATGGACACTGCAACGAATGCGGCAAAGTGTTTCATGCTTGCTCTCCACTGGGTTGGGGCGGGAGTGTAGAACGAAGGAAGGCGGTGCGGTGACCGGGACGAGTCCCAGCACGTCGGGCAGCAGCCGGGCCGGAAAGTGCGCACAGCGGAAGCGCGGCCAGTGCGCCGCGCGACTGGGTCAACGCGGACGGTTGTAGCGCGTGGAATTTTGCAAGAGGGCGCTCGCGCAAGGCGTCTCAATCGCGCCGCCGACGCTTCTCGTTGACGCCCGCTCGCGGGGATCGCCGCGAAAGCCTGCAGGCATCAGCCATTGACGAGGGGCTCGCTGATGCGATCGCGTCCCGCCGCCTTCGCGCGATACAGCGCCTCATCAGAACGGCGGAGCAGGCTCTCCGGAGATTCCGTGGCGATCGGGACGGCGGCGGCGACGCCGATGCTGATGGTCACATGCGGCGCCGTGGTCGAGGCGCGATGTTCGATCGCGAGCGCACGCACGGCATCGAGCATTCGTAGCGCGATCACGGCCGCTTCGCTCGCGTCGCAGCCGGTGAGCAACACCGCGAACTCCTCGCCGCCGTAGCGCGCCGCGATGTCTGCCTTCGAGCGCAGCACGCGGGTCAACGCGCGCGCGACCGCGGTCAACGCCACATCGCCGGCGAGATGGCCATAGGTATCGTTGTAAGCCTTGAACGCATCGATGTCGCACAGAAGGACCGCGAGCTGCGCGCCGTTCGCTGCGTGTTCGGCCCATGCCTGCCGCAGCCGCTGGTTGAATGCGCTGCGGTTTGCGATGTGGGTGAGGCTGTCGAGCGCGGCGATGCGTTGCAGTTCGGCGTTCGCATCGCGCAGCGCCACCGTGCGTTGCGCGACTTCGCGCGTCAGCTCGCGTTGGCGCTCGTGCAGGCGCCACACGCGCAACCGGTAGATCGCTGCGAGCAGGCTGATGACGGCAGCTGCGAAGAGAGTGCGGAACCACCAGGTTTCGTACCAGCTCGGCACGATCGTGAAGGTAACGCCAGCGCCTTCCATGTTCCACAAGCCGTCGTTGTTGCTCGCGATGGCGCGGAACACGTAGTCGTTGGGCGGCAGGTTCGTGTAAGACGCCGTGCGGCTGGGCCCTGCGTCGATCCAGCCGCGATCGAAGCCCTCAATGCGGTAGCGGTAGTTGACCGCGGCCGGCGCGACGAAGCTCATCGCGGCATAGTGCAGTTCGATGCGTTCCACGTCCGGGCCGATGTGGCCGATCTGGCTTGGGTCGACGTCCTTGCCATCCACGGCTACACGCTCGACCGAAACCAGTGGCGGCAGCGGGTTGGTGCGCATGTGCTTCGGATCGACGACAACGACGCCGTTGGCTGTGCCGAACCACATCCGCCCGTCGCGCGTGCGCCATGCCGGCGTCTGCGACGCTCCGTTCGCCTGCTGCGACAGCATGCCGTCGTCCTTGCCATACCAGCGTGGCTCGATCTTCTGCACGTCGCCGCGGTCGAGTGCAGCAACGTCAGCGCGCGCCAACTGCGCAATGCCACGATTCGAGCTCACCCAGAAATGGCCATTGTCGTCATCGAGGATCGCGAACACCGCATCGCCATAGAAGCCTGCTCTCTGGGCGAACGGCTGTACTGCGTTGCCGCGGATGCGCAGCAGGCCGAGGCTGGTGCCAAGCCACAGATCGCCATCGGGTTCTGGATGGAACGCAAACACGCTCATGCCCTGAAGACCGTCGGTGCCACACTGGTCGACAACGCCGTCGTGCAGACATCGCAGCCCGATGCGCGCGCCGATCCACAGATGCCCGGTCGGGTCTTCGTATAGGGCGCGCGTATCGTCGCCTCGCGTGCCTTCGACCATGCTGACCGTATCGCCGCCGACTTTATCCGGCGTGATTTTCGCCACGCCCTGCAACGTGGCTACCCACATTCCCCCGAGATGGCTTGGAGCGAAAGCGAAGACGATCGTGCCGGGAAGGCCATCGTCGAAACCAAAATTGCGCACCGTGCCATCGGCCGCAATCCGGCTCGCCCCTTCGGTTGTTCCTACCCACAGATTCCCCGCCGCATCGGTCTCGATCGCGCGCACGAGCAGGCTCGGCAGCTTCGCATTGATCGCTTTCGCCGGGACGAGCACCTGGTCTTCGTAGCGTGCGAGGCCGGATCCATCGGTGCCGACCCAGAGCGTGCCTGAGGGGTCCTGGTAGACGGCGCGCACCGCATTCGAGTCCATTTTCCCGGTAACGGTAATGAGCTTGGAGTCGCTGAAGCGGTGGATGCCGCTCGAAGTCGTCCCCATCCAGAGATTGCCTTCGCGGTCCTCGAACATGGATCGAACCGTCTCGCCGAGCATGCCGGCCAAGCTGTTGTCGCAATCGAAGCGCACGGCAGTCAGGCGGCAGATACCCATGCCCAGTGGTGCGAACCACACGTTGCCGTCGTGATCTCCGTACAGGGAATAGATCCGCTTTGAATCGAGCGCCGCCGCGCGTGGTTCTTGCTCGAAGCGTCCGTCGCGATAGCGCACCGGTCCCGACTGCGTTCCGGCCCACACCGTTCCGTCGCGGTCCATCGCGAGGCTGTAGACGGCATTGGTCGGCAGGCCACGCGTGGTGTCCAGCGTCTCGACCTGACCGTCGTGCCAGTGCACGACGCCGACGCCGTCGGCTGCGATCCATACCCCACCGAGCGCATCGGCCAGGATGGCGCGATAGAACCCGCGTGGCGGGAAGCCACTTTCCTCGCTGAGCAGATGCGTGCCTGTCGCGTCCATGCGCGCGATGCCGGCATCCGTCGTCAGCCAGAGCGAACCGCCTTTGGCTTGCACGATGCCGAACACGCTCTCGATGCCGGCGGGCAACGGCACCGGCTCAAGATCGCGACCGCGGTTGCGGTATAGGCCGCCGTTGAGCGTACCGACCCACAGCGTACCGTCGGCGTCCGCATCCACAGTGGTGATCGCCGCGCTCTTCAGCGCCGGCGCGACACGTTGGTCGATATTCTCGAATTCAGCACCGCTGTAGTGGACGAGTCCGCTTTATGTCGCCAGCCAGAGCGAGCCGTCGTTGCGTTGCGCAATGGACAGCACCGTGCCTTGTGGCAGCTCGTTCTCGTACCAGACGTGGGTCAGCTGCCCGATCGCGCGATCCGGGTCGAGCGCCTGCGCTGGCGAGCCCGCGAGGAGACCGCACACCACCAGCACGAGCGAGCGAAAAGTCCCGCCACGATGAGTCACGCGCAATCCGACCGTTCCATTCAGCGATCCGGTTTTGCCATCCAGACATCGCGCCAACGGGCGCGATGCTTGCCTGATTGGGGAAGATCAGTAGCGCGGACTATGTCACATAGGGGCGAGACGGGCATGACGGCATGTTTCTACCACCCCTTGGCAAGGCAGCGCTGTGCGCGAAACGAGCGCTTGGCTTCGTGGTTCATCTTCACGATGCCAAGTATCGCTTGCGCGCTGGCGCCCCCTTTTTTTATCCCACGTGGATTTTCAGAATCGATATTCGCCGCTGAGCGTGACAAGCGTGGGGGCGATGCGGATGCCGTTCGTGTCAGAGCGGCTGTAGTCGTAGTTGATGCCGATGCTGAAATGGCGACTGACGTCGTAGCCAATTCCGGCGCCCGCATACCACGCGTCTTCGCTGCTTCCGAGGAGGTTGATGTTCGACGGTGTCGTTGTGAATTGCGCGCGCATGTATCCGCCCCGGCCGGCGACAAACCACTGCGGCGTCAGGTTGAATCGCGCGTTGATGCCGAGGGTAGGGCCGTGCTCCTTGAGGTCGGCGCGCACGCTGGTGATCGTGGGCAGGCCTGTTCCGCCGATGGGGCCGATGAAGGTTTCGACGATGGTGCCGATCGTGCCGAGATCCGTATAGCCCGCTTCGACGCCGATCAGCGCATTGGCTCCGACGGCCCAACGGTAGCCGAGTCCGATCCGATACCCGGTGTCGTCAGCACCGTCAAATCGATTGAGGGACGAGCGCCCCAGGCCGCCATTGACGAAGAACGACCCCTCCTCCGCGTGCACAACTGCAGGCGCCAGCGCGAACATCGCGCAGAGCAGGGCCGCGGACGGAATCACGAACTCTTTTGTCATCCTGTTTCTCCAGTGCGTTCCATGGTCTTGCGCAAACACGACATGTGCGGGCGGGGTATACCGTCGCGACGCATCGTAGACGCCTTGCTACTCGCGAAGTTCCTTTGGACGCCGACGTCGTTGTTCGATAGTTGCTGACGCAAGGCGGTGCGCAGTAAGCATGGGGAGGGCGGCCATTGGCAGGGCATCGTCGATTGAACAGCGCAGTTGGATCGTGTTGTCTCAATGAGACGCGTTTCAACGTTCTTGGGTGGAACCAGGAGAACTACTCATGCCCCGCATTCCATCTGTGCTCCATTCCCTGCTATTCCGCGCGTGTTTGATGCTGGCGGCATTCGCACCGGTGGCGTCAGCGCAATTCGTGTTCGTCGGTCCGGCCAGCGACCCGGCCTGCAACTACCACACGATTCAGGAGGCCGTGGATGCATGGGCCGCGTCGACGAGTACGGATTTCGTGGACGTGGTCATCGCCAACTCGCAGACCTACACCGCCACCGCCATCACGATTCCGACGCCGGTGGCGAGCACCGGCATGACGCTGCGAGGTGATCTGCCCACTTGTCATCTCGGTGCCGTCAGCGGGCACCTCGTGCTGGACGGCACTGGCAACGGCAATCTGCCCGTGATCGACATCAATGCCACGGAGGCCGGCGATACCCGACGTCCAAAAATAAACTTGTCGTATCTCGACATCACGGGCGGCCAGCATGCAGGCGGCAACGGCGGCGGTGTACGCGTGCGCGGCAATGCGATGGTGACCGTCTTTGAAACGAATATTCACGGCAACTCGGCGGCGAACGGCGGCGGCATTGCCGTCGAGGCGACCGCGGTCGGTGTGCCGCACCTGATCATGGTGGGCAATCAGGTGCCTGCGGCGATCCAGGAAAACCACGCAGCGCAGGACGGCGGAGGGTTGTACTGCACCAATGCATCGGTGTACTGCGACCGCTACTGCCTGATCGCCGGCAACACGGCTGGAGGCAAGGGGGGTGGTATCGCGCAGCAGACCTGCGAAACATCGATTTATCCGCCGAACAACACAGTACCGCGCGACCCAAACGTCGGCCTGCGCTTGAACGCGGCCGTCGGCGACGGCGGTGGCGCGTGGATTTCCGGCGGCTATTTCAGCGTAGGCACCAACTCGCCGCAGAAGCCCGCGCCCATCGTCGGCAATGTCGCGGGAGGAAGCGGTGGAGGCCTGTTTTACACCAGCATGGATTCAAATGGGGACTCGCACAGGGGCGTCCAGTTCGATGACAACGAGGCCGGCGTCGATGGCGGCGCGCTGTACGCGGACTCGGGCTTCCTGCAACTTTCCGAAGGCGGAGCTACCGGCTGTGGTGGCAATGTCGGCGGTTGTCCGCGTTTCCGCAACAATCACGCGGTTCACGCGGGAGGCGCGATCGCTTTGACCGGCAGCGCCGGTGCCTTGTTGCAAGAGGTGACGTTTGCCGACAACAGCGCCGCCCGCGCGAGCGTGCTTCAGCTCGGCGGTCCCGGCTTCGGATTCACGTTGACCAATGGCCACTTTGCCGGAAACCATGGTGCCAGCGAGCTGTTGCTTTCCGCCGGAGGTTACATCGACCTGCGTTACGTCACGATTGCGGACAACGGCGGTGACGACGATGCGCTGATCCGCTTCGACACGGCGGGGACTTTCGCCGCAAGCAACTCGATACTGTCTGACCCGAATGGAGCCGACAGCGGCGTTGTATTGGATGCACCGAGCGGCACAACGTTCAACGTGAATTGCGTGCTGGTGCATGAGGACAGCGGCCTCGTTGGCAAGCCGGGCGTCACCAATCTCATCGTCGCCGATCCGCAATGGGACACGAGTGGTTTGTATCCGGCCGGCCTCTACGTTCCCGGTCCCGACTCGCCAGCGGTGGATGCCTGTGGTCCGGGTACGGGAATGATTCCCGACCTGCTTGGTGGTGCGCGGCCGCGCGACCTGCCCAAGCCCAATGGTGCGGGTCCGTATGATATGGGCGCAATCGAGCGCCTACCCGATAACATTTTCGGCGACGGGTTCGAGCAACCCTGACGTTTGCGGTTCGAACTTTCCCGCAGCTTTTCATGCGTCCCACAAACTGCGGGAAAGTTCCATTCACACTGAGCGTGGCGCAGCGAAGTCGGAGGGCCAGCACCGCGCTGCTCGCGCATCGCATCAACGGTTCGTGAAGCCAGTTGTCGATCCATCCCCCGCATCCGCGACTGCACGTCGCTTCCACTCATCCATCTTCACGCCCTTCACCGTCAGCCACAGCGCGAGCGA
>JBDSNK010000242.1:0-9509 GCA_039915385.1 Dokdonella sp. | reverse complement strand
CTGACGATGGGAGCGCTGCTTGCACTTCCGCCGTTGCTCACGCTCTCGCACACCACGGGTTCACGCTGGCTTGCGGTTGCCGTGGGTGCGTGCACGATTGTCGCTCTGAGCCAGCTCGCGGTCGCATTGGTCAACCTGTTCGCTGCCCTGTTCGTCGCTCCAAAGCGATTGCCGCGCATGGATTTTCGCGAAGGAGTTGCGCCTGAAGCACAGACGCTCGTGGTCGTACCGACGCTGCTCGGCGGCGAAGCCGCCGCGAACGAACTCGTCGACGAACTTGAAATCCGCTTCCTCGCCAACCGCGATCCAGCGATCCGTTTCGCGCTCCTGACCGATTTCACGGACTGGCACGAAGAGAAGAAACCATCGGACGATCGCATCCTCGATATCGCGAGCGCCGGAATAAACCGACTCAACGCGCGCTACGCGCAGGACGGCACGGACGTCTTCTTCCTGCTGCACCGGCCACGGCGCTGGAGCGATAGCGAGCAGAGCTGGATCGGTTTCGAGCGCAAGCGCGGCAAGCTGGGCGAACTGAACGCGCTGCTGCGTAACCACGGCCACGAACGCTTCTCCCGCATCGTCGGCGACATCGCCCTCTTGCGTGCGACACGCTACGTGATCACGCTGGATACCGACACCCAACTGCCACGCAATGCCGCGCGCGAACTAATCGCGACGATGGAGCATCCGCTCAACCGCCCACGTTTTGACGACACCAAACGCCGTGTCGTTGGCGGATACGGCATCCTTCAGCCGCGCATCGGCACGAGCTTTGCCGCCGACAGCAACTCGCGCTACGCAATGCTGTTCGGTGGTGATCCGGGGCTGGATCCGTACACGCGTGCGGTCTCGGACACTTACCAGGACTTGTTTGGTGAAGGATCATTCATCGGCAAGGGGATCTTTGACGTCGACGCGTTTGAACATGCACTTGCGGATCGTTTCCCCCTCAATCGAATCCTGAGCCACGATCTGCTCGAAGGCTGCTATGCGCGTTCGGGCCTGGTCACGGATATCGAGCTCTACGAGCGCTATCCCGATTCCTACCGTCTCGACGCGAGCCGTCGGCGACGCTGGATGCGCGGTGACTGGCAAATCGCCGAGTGGCTGTTCTCGCGTGTGCCGGTTGCCGAACGCGGGCGTGAGAAAAATCCGCTGAGCGGCCTTTCGCTGTGGAAGATATTCGACAACCTGCGTCGCAGTCTCGTCGCACCAGCCTTGCTTGCAGTACTCCTGCTCGGCTGGACAGTGCTCGCGCAACCCGTCTACTGGACTTTGCTTGCGCTCGAAATCGTGCTGTTGCCGACTCTGATCGACATCACCTTGTCGATCGTGCGCAAGTCGGCTGACATGCGGCTCAGCCGCCACCTCATTCTGTCGGCCGGCGACGCCGGGCGACGCCTCGCGCAGCAGGCGTTCGCGATCGCTTGCCTGCCTTACGAAGCGTGGCTCAGTATTGATGCGATCGTGCGCACGGGTTGGCGCGTGCACGTATCCAAACGCAGGTTGATGCAATGGGTCGCCTCGCACGCGGCCTCAGGCGAGCGCTCACCCTTGCTGGCGCCGACCTTGTGGATCGCGCCAGCAATCGCGTTAGGCGTCGGTATATTCGAGTTCCATGCCTCGCCCACGGTTGCGCTTCCCGTCGCGCTGCCATGGCTGCTGCCGTGGTTGATCGCACCGGGGCTGGAACGCTGGCTCGCGCGGTCGCCAAGCACTGCAACCGACGAACTCGACGAAGCGCAGGTGCGCCTCGTGCGCAAGGCCGCACGGCGCACGTGGGCGTTCTTCGAACGTTTCGTCTGCGCCGATGACAACTGGCTTCCACCGGACAACTATCAGGAACAACCAATCGCAAAAATCGCTCAGCGTACGTCACCGACGAACATCGGCTTGAGCCTGCTGGCGAATTTGTCGGCCTACGATCTGGGCTACGCGAGTCTCGAACGCCTGCTCGAACGCACGTCGAAAACATTCGACACCTTGCATCGGCTCGATCGCTATCAGGGGCATTTCTACAACTGGTACGACACCGATACCCTGCAGCCGCTGCAACCGCAGTACGTCTCGACCGTCGACAGCGGCAACCTGATCGGTCATCTGCAGACGCTGCGCCAAGGCCTGCTCCAGCTCGTCGACGCACCCGTCGTCCATCCACGCATGTTCGCCGGGCTGGCCGATACCTTTGAACTGCTCGAACAGGCGGCCGGGGACGGCCGCAGGCATGCACTCGCACCACTGCGCGCAGCAATCCTGGCAGCCGAACTCGCACCCGCGGCTGGCATCGCCGGACTTCAAAAGCAGTTGCTGGTGCTGGTCGAACTCGCAGACCAGACCGCGGCCGACCCGGCTTGGTCGGGTGATCTTGCTGCCGCCGACGCCGCGCAGGTTCTCGCTCGCGAGTGCCGCGCTGCTCTCGACGATATCGACGCATGGATCCCCACAAACGCGCAGGAGGCAGCGGCCGCGCGCATTCCGACGCTGAATGAAATTGCTCGTGCGCCCTCGTCCCGGACAGCCCCCGTAACAGTCGCCGACGGCTCGCAGGTCCCGGAAGAGGACCTTGCCGCTCGCGCGCGGACCTGCCTGCGCATCATCGAGCGTCTGGCCGCCGCCTGCGACGAGTTCGCGCGTGTCGACTACGGATTTCTCTACGACGCAAAACGACATCTCTTCGCTATCGGATACAACGTGAGCGAAGCGCGCCGTGATGGCGGCTACTACGACCTGCTCGCGTCTGAAGTGCGCCTGGCCGTTTTCGCCGCGATCGCCTACGGCCAGATCCCACAGGACAGCTGGTTCGCCCTGGGGCGCTTGCTGACCGCACATGATGGGCCGCCGACACTCCTGTCGTGGAGCGGCTCGATGTTTGAGTATTTGATGCCATTGCTGGTGATGCCTGCGTTTCCGGGCTCGCTGTTGGCACACACCTGCGAGGCCGCGATCTCGCGCCAGGTCGCGTACGCGCATCAACGCAATGTGCCATGGGGCATCTCCGAATCCGGCTACAACCTCACCGACGCGGCGCAGAATTATCAGTACCGCGCGTTCGGCGTGCCCGGCCTCGGCTTGCAACGTGGTCTCTCGCAGGAACTCGTGATCGCGCCTTACGCAAGCGCGCTCGCATTGACCGTGTTGCCGCGCGCGGCCACCGAAAATCTTGGCGCAATGGCAGCCAAGGGCTGGTTGACGCCTTACGGATTCTACGAAGCGATCGACTACACGCCGACACGCCAGCAACCCGGTGAAACGCATGCAATCGTGCGTTCGTTCATGGCGCACCATCAAGGAATGAGCCTGGTCGCTTTCGCACACGGACTGCTTGGCCGGGTCATGCAGCGCCGCTTCGAGAGTCATCCGCAGTTCCAGGCAACTCTGTTGCTTTTGCAGGAACGTGTGCCGCGTTCGACTGGCGACTGGGCCAGCGATCCGGAAATCGTCGACGTGCTCAGCGTCAACGAACAACCGCAGATGCCATTGCGCGTGTTCCGCAAGGCAGATACGCGCCGGCCCGCGATGCAACTGCTCTCGAACGGTCGCTATCACGTGATGGTTACCGCAGCGGGCAGCGGATACAGTCGCTGGCGCGACCTCGCGTTGACACGCTGGCGCGAAGACGTGACGCGCGATGCCTGGGGCATGTTCGCCTATCTGCGCGACTGCGACAGCGGCAAGGTCTGGTCAACTACCTTCCAGCCATCGCTCGCGCGGACGGACTCCTACGAAGCCGTATTCACCGAATCGCGCGTCGAATTCAGGCGCCGCGCCGATCTGCTCGACGCGCATACCGAGATCGTCGTCTCGCCCGAGGATGACATCGAACTGCGGCGCACGCGCATCACCAATCGTTCGCGCGTCGAACGCACGCTCGAGATCACCAGCTACGCCGAAGTCGTACTGGCACCGGCAGTCAGCGACGACCTGCATCCCGCCTTCAGCAACCTGTTCGTGCAAACAGAATTGATCAAGCCGCGCGACGCGATTGTGTGCACGCGCAGGCCGCGCGCAGAGCATGAAGCGCAGCCATGGATGTTTCATCTGATCGCGCTGCACGACGTAAGCAGCGACGAAATTTCGTTCGAAAGCGATCGCATGCGTTTCATCGGTCGCGGCGGCAGCGGTTCCGATGCGTTGGCCATGCGCGCAGCCGGCCCCTTGTCCGATACCGCGGGCTCGGTGCTCGATCCAATCGTCGCGATTCGCCATCGCTTTCGATTGCAGCCGGACCAGACCGTCTGCATCGACATGATCACCGGCATCGCCGACAACCGCGACGACTGCGTTGCACTGATCGACAAATATCACGACCGCCACCTCGCCGATCGCGTGCTCGACCTCGCCTGGACGCATAGCCGTGTCGTGCTCGGTCAGATCAACGTCAGCGAGACGGACGCACAGACCTACGCACGCCTTGCCGAATGTCTGGTCTACGCTGATCCGCTACGCCGCGCCGCACAAGACATTGTTGCCAGCAACCGGCGCGGCCAATCCGGCTTGTGGGCGCATGCAATCTCGGGCGACCTGCCGATCGCGCTGCTGCAAGTCGGAGACGCTGCAAACATCGACATCGTGCGCCAACTCGTGCACGCGCATGCCTATTGCCGCTTGAAGGGGCTTGTCTTCGATCTGGTTATCTGGAACGAGGAAAGCGGCGGCTACCGACAGAATCTGCACGACGAGATCCACAGCGTGATCGCCGCGAGCGTCGATGCGAGCATGATCGATCATCCTGGCGGCGTGTTCGTGCGCGCGGTCGAGCAGATCAATCACGAGGATCGCGTACTGATGCTTTCGGTTGCGCGCGTGGTGTTGTCCGACGAGGATGGCTCGCTGATCGAGCAGCTGCGCGCGCGCGATACCACCGAATCGGTGCCGCGCCTGGTGCCGACGCGCACACACGAAGCCGGTCCGGCGCAGAACATCGCATTGCCGCCGCGCACCCTGGTCAACGGTATCGGCGGCTTCTCGCGCGACAGTCGTGAGTACGTGATCGCGACCGACGCCAGCCAACGCACGCCGGCGCCATGGGTCAATGTGATCGCAAATCCGATCTTCGGCTGCGTCGTTTCGGAAACGGGCGCGGGCTATACCTGGTTCGAGAACGCACACGAGTACCGGCTCACACCGTGGAGCGACGACCCGGTCTGCGACCCGAATACGGAAGCGTTCTACATCCGCGACGAGGAGACCGGACACTACTGGTCGCCGACGCCGGCGCCCACGCCGGGCGCCGCGCGCTACCTGTCGCGTCATGGTTTTGGCTATAGCGTATTCGAGACGATCGAGGACGGCATTGCCAGTGAGCTGCGCATCCATGTCGACGTCGACGCGCCGGTGAAATTCCTGACTTTGCGCCTGCGCAACGATTCCGGTCGCGCGCGCAAGCTATCGGCAACCGGCTATGTCGAGTGGGTGCTCGGCGATCTTGCTGCAAAGACGGCCATGCATGTCGTTACCGAAATCGATGCAAGCGGGGCGTTGCTCGCACGTAACGCGTACAACAGCGAATTCGGCGAACTGGTCGCGTTTTTCGACGTCGACGATGCTCAACGCACCCTGACCGGTGACCGCAGCGAATTCATTGGACGCAACGGAAGTACGCGCCAACCGGCAGCGTTGAAACGCATGTCCCTGAGCGGGCGCGTCGGTGCCTGCCTCGATCCCTGCGGTGCAATCCAGGTGCCGCTCGAACTCGCCGATGGAGAGACACGCACGCTGGTGTTCCGCCTTGGCGCCGGTCGCGATCGCAACGATGCGGGTGCACTGATCCGGCGCTTTCGGCGCTCCGGCTCCGCGCGTGCATCGTTCGAGGCAAATGCCACACGCTGGTCGCAACTGCTTGGCGCCGTCGTAGTGGAAACGCCGGACCACGCGCTCAATGCGCTCGCGAACGGCTGGTTGCTGTACCAGGTCATCTCGTGCCGTCTGTGGGGACGCAGCGGCTTCTATCAGTCTGGCGGCGCATTCGGTTTCCGCGACCAGTTGCAGGACACGATGGCGCTTGTGCACGCGGCGCCGCAGTTGCTGCGCGCGCAGCTCGTGCTGTGCGCCTCGCGCCAGTTCCGCGAGGGCGATGTGCAACACTGGTGGCATCCGCCCGCGGGTCGCGGCGTGCGCACGCAATGCTCCGACGACTACCTGTGGCTGCCACTTGCAGCATGCCGCTATGTCACGACCAGCGGCGATTGGGCCGTACTCGATGAGCGCGCCGACTTCCTCGATGGACGTCCGCTCAATCCCGGCGAAGAGTCGTACTACGACATGCCGATGCGCTCGACCGAAAGCGCCGACCTTTACCAGCATTGCCTGCGTGCGATCGAACACGGCTTGCGCGTCGGCGCGCATGGCCTGCCCTTGATCGGCAGCGGCGACTGGAACGACGGCATGAACAACGTCGGTCGACACGGACGCGGCGAAAGCATCTGGCTGGGTTTCTTCCTGCATCACGTATTGCACGAATTTGCCGCTGTCGCTCGTCATCGCAATGACCAGGCTTTCGCGACGCGGTGCGACCAACAAGCCGCAAAGATGAAGCTGGCCCTGGAGCGCCACGGCTGGGACGGCGCCTGGTACCGCCGCGCGTATTTCGATGACGGCACTCCGCTCGGCACCGCTTCCGCGCAGGAATGCCGGATCGATTCGATTGCGCAAAGCTGGTCGGTGCTATCGGGCGTCGGTGCGCCCGAGCGTACGCGCCTCGCACTCGATGCACTGGACAAACATCTGGTGAATTCGGACGCGCGCCTGATCGAACTTCTGCAACCGCCCTTCGACAAGGCACAACCGGACCCGGGATACATCCGTGGCTATGTCCCCGGTGTGCGCGAAAATGGCGGCCAGTACACGCACGCCGCGGTGTGGGCAATCATGGCATTCGCCGAGGCCGGCCGCGTCGAACGCGCCTGGGAATTGTTCGACATGATCAATCCGGTGCGGCACGCCAGCTCTGCGGCCAATATGGCGACCTACATGGTCGAACCCTATGTCGCAGCCGCAGACGTGCTCGCTGTGGCGCCACATGTCGGGCGTGGCGGCTGGACCTGGTACACGGGCTCGGCTGGCTGGATGTATCGCCTGATCACCGAATCGCTGCTCGGTCTGCACCTTGAAGGCGATTCACTCGTGTTGCGGCCGCGCCTGCCCCAGGCTTGGCCCGCATGCAGCATCCAGTACCGTTTTGGCGAAACCGTGTACCAGCTATCGCTTCGTCGAGAAGTTTCTTCGGACAGCATGCGCGTGTTGCTCGACGGCGCGGAGCTGCCTGATGCGCGCATTCCGCTGAGTGCGGACGGCGGCGTGCATGCGGTCGAAGTGTTGCTGCCCAATAGCGACCCATAACCGGCGAATGCCGCCCGCCTTGCGCAGGCGGCATTCGATGCGTGCGTTGCAATCTGATCAGGGCGATTCAAAACCGTCAACGAAGATGCGATCGACGCTGAGTTTGGCGGCGACAAAATCGTAGTTGCTCGCTGTCACGTAGGAATAGCCCGCGATGTAGATGCCGCCCGCGTTTGTGACGATGCCGGCTGCGAGATCGAGCTGTCCGCCAAGACCCATGTCGAACGTGACATCACCGTTGGTGCCGAAGCTGGTGTCCACAAGACCCGTCGCGCTAAAACGGCGAACATCGAGGTCGAGTGCATCGCTCGCCGGTCGCACGCCGAGGACGACGAACGCGCCATCGGATTGACGTGCGATGTGCGTGAAATCGAGATTGCCCGAATTCGGGGTGACGCTGGTGAATCCGCTGCTGCTTCCGAAGGCGCCCGCGAGCACTCCGTTACTCTTGATCTTCACGATCATGCCGCTATTGACGCCACCCGTAAGCTCGACGTAGCCGCTCGCAACGACGTCGTCTTCGAGGGAATCCGGCGAATCCACGAGCACCATGCCCTGCAGCGCGGTGTCGCGGCTATTGCTGTTGTCGCGCTCGAATGTGTATTCCTTGGACGGCCCGATATCGCTCTGGGTGCCATCGGCATTCAGGCGAACGACCAACGCACCGATGTCACTGCTGCCGACCACGGTGGTTGTGCCGACTGCGACGATCTTGCCATTGCTGGCGATGCCGACGGCGCGAATGTCGTGGCTTGTGAAGATGCCGTTGTTGCGGATGATCGAAATATTCGAGCCCTGGATGTTGCCGAATCCCGTATCCGGCTGCCCATTCGCATCGAAGCGCGCAAACGCGGCGTAGCGATCCGTTGGTGAGTTGATGCCGGTCGTTCCAGCGAGAACGAACTTGCCATCGGGCTGGATCGCGATGTCCCGCGCAATGTCCTGCGTGCCCGGCAGGAACACGGTAGTGACGCAACTCGTGTTGGTCGGTGCTGGGAAATTCAGGTTCGCGCCCGAAATGGCGCTGAAGCGACAGACGATGAAGTCGTAGTCGGTACCATTGACGACCTTGTAACCGGCCACGAGCAGGCGGTTGTCAGAGGTCAACGCAACGCTGGTCGCGGTGACGTCCGCTTCAAGCGAGACGTTCTTGCCATCGCCACTGAAGCTGGCGTCGGCAATGCCGTTCGCATCGAGTTTGGCGACGCCGAAATGGTTCTTGCCGTCGCTACCGATGACCGTGCCGACGATGTACATGGCGCCGTCAGGTCCAACTACGGTGTCGGCCGCAATGTCGGTGAAGGCGCCGCCGAGATCAAACGCCACGATGCTCTTGCCACTGCCGAACAGGCCCCAGCCCGGGTAGAACCCGCCGTCAGCCGCTTGCGCCAGTGTCGGCAATGCCATTGCCAGGCCCAGTGTTACCGCTCGTTTGCTCCATCGCTTGCTACACATCGTCGTGCTCCCGTCGAAAAAGTTGGTGACGGGGATACATACGGCGTCGGCAATGCTCAGGGATCATCCATTCCACGCGATGGGCGAATATTTCTCGCGCGACAGCGGCAGGCCGCAGCGGCGGTCGCCATCGGAACGCGCCTGAACCCGGCTGCAAAATGCAGTGCGCGCTGCTACGCGGCTGCCAGTTCCTTGGCCAGGAAGGCCTTGGCCGCGCGCGTGTCGCGCTTGATCGTCGGTTCGGAAACTTCGAGCAGTTCTGCAATGTCCTTCACTTCCAGACCGGCGAAAAAACGCAGTTCGACGACCTGCACGAGCCGCTCGTCGAGCAAAGCCAGCTTCTGCAATGCGCGATCCATGCCGACCAGCTGCTCAGCCTGCTCGTCCACCGGCAATGGTGAACCTTCCAGCTGATCCAGCGACACATGCTCGGCACCGGCGCCACGCCGTTCTGCCAGGCGCGCTCGCGCGTAGTCGATCACCACCTGACGCATCGCCCGCGCAGCTGTGGCGAAGAAATGCTTGCGATTGTCGAAGCCTGCACCGCTGCGATCGAACAACTTGAGATAAGCCTCGTTGACGAGCGCGCGCGTGTTGAGCGTCTCGCCGCGCCGATGGCGTGCCAGTTCGGCCCGCGCGATGCGCAACAAGTCGTCGTAAACGCTGCTGAGCACGCGATCGCGCGCCGCTGGATCGCTTGCACTCGCAGCGAT
>JBDSNK010000277.1:0-6710 GCA_039915385.1 Dokdonella sp. | reverse complement strand
ATCGCGGCTGAAGCCGCTCCTGCAGACAGTTGCTCCGACGGTTGCATTGTGAATGGGAAGAGCATCGCGGCTCGTACACCGTTGTTGTAGGAGCGGCTTCAGCCGCGATGTTTGATCGACCTGTCGATGGGAAGAATCCGGCAGCGGTGGCGCGATAACTTGCCGCTTCCCAAACGCCTCAAGCAAAACCATACGGCAGGTTCGGTGACGAGATCACGCGTTCGCCGATGATTTCACCGGCGAGGAAACGCATGCCCGCGTCGATCACGTCGTGGGCATCAACAATACGGTGGTGTCCAAGTCCACTTGTGGTCAGCAGGCGCGCGTTGGGCCAGTGACGGGTGATGCGCTCGCCTTCCGCCCACGGCACTTCGCGATCGCCCAGGTCGTGCACGATGAGGGCCGGGCATGCGATCGCCGGCGCTTTCAGATGCGCCTGCAAGCTGGATACACGCGTTGGATGAAATGCCTCGTACTCGTCAAAGAGATGCGATGACAGATGCTCGGCCAGGCCAACAAAGCTCGCGAAGCGCGAGGCCGCGGCCATCGGATCGGACACCGGCGCAATCAGGATCACGCGCTCGGCCTCGATGCCTGCGGCGAGCGCGAGCACGGTTGCAGCACCGCCCAGCGAATGCCCGATCACCGCGGATGCCTTGCCATACCGTCGCGCAACCTCGACCAGCATGTCGGCGAAATCCGGCAAGGTCGAGCGTCGGCCGCTGCTGCGCCCGTGACCGATCTGATCGAAGCCGATCACCGCATAGCCGGCTTCACGCAATCGCGCGACCCAGGGTAGAAAGCGCGTCGCGTGACTCGACCAGCCGTGCGAGAGCAACACGAACGGCTGCGTGGCCGGATCACCCCAGACGTACATGCCCACCTGTTCGCCGGCAAACGGGAAGTTCGACAGCACGGCGTCACCGGTCGCGGCCGTCGCGGCGCGTCGACGTGAACTCGACATCGGTGTGCAGAACAGGCGATAGGCGCGGCGAAGGGTTGTGTCCGGCCGCAGCCAGCTGCCGAACGCGAAGCGCGCGCGCAGCCCCAACAACTGAATATTGCGAACGATCGTGCTATTTTTATTCGCCGTCATCGCGCTCATGGCATACCTCGTTACTCAGGGGGAATTGGCGGTGAGCAGGCGATCGAAGGCGCGTTCAGCCTGCGCCCTCGCCTGCTTCGGATCGAACAAGCGCGTGTCCTGATGCAGGGCCAGCGCGAAGCCGAAGATTTCAAACGACAGTTGCTTCGCATCGGTGTCGGCGCGAAGTTCGCCCGCTTCCACCGCCATCACGACCGCTCGCGCAGTGTCATCGCGCCAGCGCTTGATCAGCGCGACGACGGCATCGTGCAGCACCCCGGGACGCGAGTCGTATTCACTCACCGCGCCCATGATCAGGCAGCCCTGGCGGTTGTCGCGCACCCAGTCGTACCAACCGCCGACGATCGCGCGCAGTCGCGCAAGTCCGCGCGGCGCGCGCAAGGCGCGAATCAGTACGCACTCACCAAAGCGCCGACCGCCCGAATCGAGCACGGCCAGTTGCAGGTCCTCGCGCGACCCGAAGTGTGCGAACACGCCGCTCTTTGACATGCCGACCGCTTGCGCGAGATCGCCTATCGAGAGGCCTTCGAGGCCTTCGCGGCAAGCGATCGCATAGGCTCGCTCGAGGATGAGTTCGCGTGTTGCCGCACCTTTGCTGGTTGCTGTCTGGGCTGCCATGGATGCATAAATAGCACGACCGTTCGTTCCTTTCAATCGCCGCGCGCGGCCCGTCGGCGCCTTGTGTCGCACTGTTGTCGCCGGACCTGCGCCGTTACACTAGCCGCCGCGCTTCACCGGCCCCTCACGCCGAACGCTGAAAAACCATCTTTTAATCAATAATTTACGATCCGTTCTTCGTACAGTTTGCAGATGAGCTGGCGCGAGCGGTCATTTTTTCTGCCTTTCGGGAGCAGTCATGATTTTTGAAACCGTCGCCCAGACCGGCCATGAGCAGGTCGTGTTCTGCCATAACAAGGATGCGGGCCTGAAGGCCATCATCGCGGTCCACAACAGCGTGCTCGGTCCCGCACTCGGCGGCTTGCGCATGTGGCCGTACAAGAGCGAGGCGGAAGCGCTGAACGATGTGCTGCGTCTGTCGCGCGGCATGACCTACAAGAATGCGGTCGCGGGCCTCAACCTCGGCGGCGGCAAGGCCGTGATCATCGGCGATCCGAGCAAGGACAAGTCCGAAGCGCTGTTCCGCGCATTCGGCCGCTTCGTCAATTCGCTCAATGGTCGCTACATCACCGCCGAAGACGTAGGCATCGACGTCAATGACATGGAATGGGTGTTCCGCGAAACCGAATTCGTCACCGGCGTGCACCAGGTGCATGGAGGCTCGGGCGATCCGTCGCCGTTCACCGCATTCGGCACGCTGCAGGGACTGATGGCTGCACTCAGCCACAAGCACGGCAACGAAGACGTCGGCAAGTACAGCTACGCGGTGCAGGGTGCCGGCCACGTCGGCATGGAATTCATCAAGCTGCTGCGCGAACAGGGTGCGAAGGTGTTCGTCACCGACATCAACAAGGAACTCGTGCAGAAGGCCGTAGACGACCATGGCTGTATCGCCGTCGGCCTCGATGAGATCTATGACGTCGACGCCGACGTCTACAGCCCGTGTGCGCTCGGCGGCACGCTCAACGAAAACACGATCGACCGCATCAAGGCCAAGATCATCTGCGGCGCCGCGAACAACCAGCTCGCAACGGATGCGATCGGCGATGAACTCACCCGTCGTGGCGTGCTGTATGCGCCTGACTACGCGGTCAACGCGGGCGGTGTGATGAACGTGTCGCTCGAGATTGACGGTTACAATCGCGAACGCGCGATGCGCATGATGCGCACGATCTATCTGAACCTCTCGCGCATCTTCCAGATCGCCGAACGCGACGGCATTCCGACCTACAAGGCGGCCGATCGCATGGCCGAAGAGCGCATTTCGGCGATCGGAAAGATCAAGCTGCCGACCATGGGCAACAACGGCCCGCGCTTCCTCGGTCGCATGCGCGGCCAATAACGACGGCGGGGAATCGGGCACGAAAAATCGGGAATCGGAAACCCGTGATTCGCGATAACCTTCGACACCGATTCCCACTCCCCTCCCCATTGCCGGCTCAAATCCATGCGCCCATTCCCCCTCGGTGAAGAACTTGACCTGCTGCGTGAAAGCGTGCGTGCTTTCGCGGAGAAGGAGATTGCGCCACGCGCGGATCTGATAGATCGCGACAATGCGTTTCCCGCCGATCTGTGGAGGAAGTTCGGCGACATGGGCTTGCTCGGCATCACCGTGTCGAGCGAATACGGCGGCTCGGATCTGGGCTATCTTGCTCATGTGGTAGCGATGGAGGAAATCTCCCGCGCTTCGGGTTCCGTCGGCTTGTCCTACGGCGCGCACTCGAACCTGTGCGTGCAGAACATCGCGAAGAATGCGAGCGAAGAGCAAAAGAAAAAGTACTTGCCGGCGTTGTGCAGCGGCGAGCATGTCGGCGCGCTTGCGATGAGTGAACCGGGCGCGGGATCCGATGTGGTCGGCTCGATGACCTGTCGCGCCGAGCTGAAAGGTGACGTCTGGGTCGCGAACGGTACCAAGATGTGGATCACCAACGGTCCCGACGCCGACGTGCTGCTGGTCTACATGCGCACCGCGCATCGTCCGGCGGGATCGCGTTGCATGACGGCCTTCATCATCGAGAAGGGCATGAAGGGGTTCTCCACGGCGCAGAAGCTCGACAAGCTCGGCATGCGCGGATCCAATACCTGCGAATTGGTTTTCGAAAATTGCGAAATTCCAGACGCCAACCGCGTCGGAGAAGTCAACGAAGGCGTACGCGTGCTGATGAGCGGCCTCGACACCGAACGCCTGGTATTGTCCGGCGGTCCGATTGGGCTGATGCAGGCCGCGCTTGATGCCGCCCTGCCCTACGTGCGCGAGCGCAAGCAGTTCAACGCGCCGATCGGCACTTTCGGCATCATGCAGGCCAAGATTGCCGACATGTATACGGCGCTGCAATCCTCGCGCGCCTATGCGTACATGGTGGCGCAGAACTACGACCTCGGCACCAAGTCGCGTATCGACCCGGCCTCCTGCCTGCTGCATGCATCACAGAGTGCGGTGCAGGTGGCTCTGGAAGCGATCCAGGCGCTCGGCGGCAACGGCTACATCAACGAGTATCCAGCCGGGCGCATCCTGCGCGACGCAAAACTTTACGAAATCGGTGCGGGCACCAATGAGATTCGCCGCATGCTGATCGGGCGCGAGCTATTCCACGGCAAGTCCTGAGGGACTGGCCCCGAGGCATGCGCAGCACCACGTTGCGTGCTTCTCGCCGCTGGTTCTCAGCGCATGCGCCTTGGCGAAAGCCGGGGCGGCTCTGCGCGGCCCCTGCTGCGCTTGACTGCTCAAGGCAGCCTTCCAACCGACGTTAGTCGGAGTACACTCGAACCGTCCTTGGGGAATGGGCGCAATGGGCCGAGTGGACGACAGCCTCAATTTTTCCGCAATCGATTCCCGGGAAGGGCCGCCCTGGAAAATCATGATTGTGGACGACGAACCCGAAGTCCACGACGTCACTCGTCTGGTCCTCGGTGGCTTCCAGTTCGCCGATCGCCGGTTGCAATTCCTGAGCGCACACAGCGCAGCTGAAGCGCGCGCGGTGCTGATCGAACATCCCGATATTGCCGTCGTCTTGCTCGATGTGGTGATGGAGTCCGAGCAGGCGGGCCTGCAGCTCGTGCGCAGCATCCGCGGCGAACTCGACAACCCCTTTGTGCGCATCGTGCTGCGCACCGGCCAAGCCGGTCAGGCGCCCGAGCAGGATGTCATTGCCGAATACGACATCAACGACTACAAGGAAAAAACCGAACTCACCGCGACACGGCTCGCCACGACGATGTATTCGGCATTGCGCGCGTATCGCGACATGCGCACGATCGAGGCGAACCGGCTGGGACTGGAAAACGTGATTCGCGCATCGGCGCAGGTGTTCACGCGACAGAATTCGCATGAATTCGCCTCCGCCGTACTCGCCCAGCTTGCAGTACTCGTCGGCGTTGAACGCAGCGCGTTGTATTGCACGGTCGATCATCGCAGCGATCCGCCGGAGCATTTTCGTATCGCGGCTGCGACTGGCGACTACCGCGACCTGGTCGACAGCAATGCAGACGAACGACTGCCCGAAGCAGTCACTCGCTCGCTGCAGACCGCGTATCGCGATCAGAACCATCAATTCGACCGCGATCACTACGTACTTCATTTCATCGACAGCCAGCAGAGCGAGAGCCTGCTGTTTGTGGGCGAGAGCTGGAACCTGTCGCCGCTGGACTACAAGCTGGTCGAACTGTTCTGCACAAATGTTTCTATCGCATTCGAGAACCTGCATCTCAACGACGAATTGCTCTCATCGCAGCTGGAAATGGTCTACATGCTCGCGGGTGCTGCGGAGACGCGCTCACGGGAAACCGCGAATCATGTGCGCCGCGTCGGCCTGCTCGCGGAAATGCTCGGGCGCGCCATGGGCCTGCCGGCATCGCTGTGCGAGACGCTGCGCTATGCCGCTCCGCTGCACGACATCGGCAAGATCGGCATTCCCGACCCCATCCTCAACAAACCCGGCGCGCACACGCCCGAAGAAGCCGTCGTCATGCGCACCCATGCGGAGCTCGGCGCGAAACTGCTTGGCAATTCGCAGAAACCGGTGCTGCGTCTCGCCGCCGAAATCGCTTCCTCACACCACGAAAACTGGGATGGCACTGGTTACCCACTGGGGTTGACCGGCACCGACATTCCCATCGGCGGTCGCATCACCATGGTCGCCGACGTATTTGACGCGCTTGGCAGTCGACGCTGCTACAAGGATTCATGGGCGCCCGAGCGAATACGCGAATTCATGCTCGAACAACGCGAGCGGAAATTCGACCCCAAAGTCGTCGACTGCCTTTTTGAATGCTGGGATCAGGCGATGGAACTGCGCGAAAAGCTGCCGGACTGATCGGCGTTACACGGGTTTCGGCATCACTCCCGGGTTGAAGCGGATGCGAAAACGCACACCCTGCCCCGGAGCGCTCTCGCAATCGATACTGCCATGCAGAGCCTGGGTGACCAGATTGTAGACAATGTGCATGCCAAGACCCGAGCCGCCCTGGCCGCGACGTGTCGTAAAGAACGGTTCGAACACGCGCGTCCTGACGGCCTCTTCCATGCCGCGACCGTCGTCGGCGTAAGCGATCAGGATGTCGCCGCTTTCGCGCTTCGCGTCAATTCGGATGCTGCCGCCACTGGTCGCTTCCAGCCCGTGCATCAGTGAGTTCATCACCAGGTTGGTGACGATCTGGTAGAGCGCACCCGGCGCCGTTTCCACGATCAGGCCGGGCGGACAATGCAGCTCGATACGGTGTGGCGTCTTCTTCAGCGTCGGGCCGAGCGTCGTCAGGATTTCGTTGAGACTGGCACCAAGATCGATGATGCGACGATCCTCACTCGACTGGTCCACCGCCACCTGCTTGAAACTCTTCACCAGCTGATCAGCGCGCTGCAGATTGCGCAGGATCATGTCCGAACTCTCGCTCGCCATACGCTGGAAGCGGTCGAGATCCGCTCGATTCAAGGCGCCCTCGTCGATCAGGCGCGACATGCGCCGCGCCTCTTCCTGCAGGTGCGATGCTG
>JBDSNK010000132.1:0-7952 GCA_039915385.1 Dokdonella sp. | reverse complement strand
ATGCGATCCTGCAAACGGCGGCCGCGGCCGGCATCAGCGTCTTTTCCGGCAGCGGCGACAGCGGCAGCACCTGCCTCGATGGCGCGGCGAATGTGATCGCCGTGCCCGCCGATGCGCCGCATGTCACGGCCGTCGGCGGCACCACGCTGCACGCAGGTGCGGGCGGCGTGTACAACGGCGAGACCTGGTGGGACGGCTCGACGCAAACGCCGGCCAATGGGCAAGGCGGCTTCGGCATCAGTCGCTATTTCACGCGCCCCGCGTATCAGACCGGCTTCACCACGTCGACGATGCGCTCGATACCGGATGTCGCGATGCAGGCCGATCCGGCCAGCGGCATGATGATCTGCCAGGCCGATGCGGGCGGTTGCCCAAGCGGCCTGCTCTACGGCGGCACCAGCATGGCCGCGCCGATGTGGGCTGCATTCACCTCGCTGCTCAATCAGGCGCGCGGCAGCAATCTCGGTCTCGCCAATACGAGTTTCTATCCGCTTGCAGCGAGCGCGGGATTCCACGGCGCGGCATCCATGAGCAGCGACTTCGCGCACGTGGGCCTGGGTTCGCCCAATCTCAGCGCGCTCAATCTTCTGCTGCGTGGACTTTCGCCGGGACTGCCTTCGGCGAGTCTCTCCGAACTGCTGGCGACTGCTCCGCCCGTGGCACCCTTCACCAGCAACTACGGCGTGCCAGCAGACGGTATTGCGCCGGCCGTCGTCATCGTCACCTTGCGCGACACGAACGGCAACACGGTCGCGGGCAAGACCGTCACGCTGACCGCGAACGTGGGCCATCACGCGACCATCACGCCGAGCAGCCAGGCCAGCCGCAGTGATGGTGTCGCGGTGTTCAAGGTCACCGATCTGACCACCGAAGAGCTGACGTTTACGGCGACGGACAGCAGTGACAATGTCACGCTCGTGCAGACGGCCAAACTGCCATTTATCGGTCCGCCTGCGACCAGCGGCAGTATTACAGCGCTGCCGCCATCACAAGCTGCCGACGGCATCAGCACGAGTACGATCACGGTCACCCTACATGACGCACTCGGTCGCGCTTCGCCGGGCAAGGAAGTGCTGCTGGCGCAGAGCGGCCATTCGCTGATCCTCGGCGACAATCCGGGCGTCACCGCCAGCAACGGCGAAGCCGTGTTCAGCGTGACCGACCAGGCGAGCGAAACCGTGGTCTACACCGCGACGGATACGAGTGACGACGATCTGCCGATTCCCGGCTCCGCCAGTGTCGCCTTCAGCAACGGTGTCGGCTGCGGCGCAACACTGCCTCCGATAGCGGCTGCGGGTTACAAGATCTCGCTGTACGCGAGCGGCTTTCCGACCCAGAACGGCGTCACCTTCGGTGGCATCACCGTAAACGGTTGCGTCGGCATCGGTGGCATCGCGTTCGGCGCGGGCAACCACCTGTATGTGTCCGACTACGTCAACGGTGATGTCTATGACGTACCGCCAGGCGGCGCCACCGTGAGCAACGCCGACCGCATTACGGCAACACCGCTGGGACCCTCGCTCGGCGCATTGACCGTCGGCAGCGACGGCCAGTTGTACGGCACGCGCGTCGCAACCACGGGCACGTTCACGACCGGCGCCGTGCTGCGCATCAATACCGCAACCGGCATTGCGACGCCGGTGTCGAACAATCTGCCGTGCCCCTTCAGCATCGCAACCGATCCGCTTAGCGGCGATCTCTTCGTCACCGACGGCTGCTTCGGCAACAGCGCCGACAACGCGTCAATCTGGCGCGTTGCAAATCCCGGCGGCGGCAGTCCATCGACCAGCGTTTATGCGAGCAGCAATGGGGCTCCGAATGGCGGCCTGAGTTTCGCGCCCGATGGCACGCTCTACGTCAACGATGCATACAACTCGGTGGTGGCGCGGGTCGACCAGATCAGCGGCACGAGTCAGCCACAACCGGCGATCGTGCAATCGACCGGCATCTATTCCACGTTTGCGGTGGCCGCACTCGGCAGCGCGCCCGGCGGTGGTGCGCGGACATTGGTGGTCGGCGCCAGCCGTGTCGGTGGCTACGCCAATTCTGTCGCGGCGTACGACATGACATTGGCGCCGCCAGACTTCAGCGGCGCAACGCTGGAAGAGACTGGCGCCGGAGCCCCGCGCATCGTGGGCCCCGATGGTTGCTTCTATCTCAATGTCAGCGTCGCCATCTATCGCCTGAGCAATGCGGATGGCTCCTGTCCATTCGACACCCAGCTTGCGCCGAATCCAGCGCTGGTCGTCAACCCTAACAATGAACCATCGGTCGGTGCCCAGGGCACGTTGCAGCATTTCACCGTGCTCTTCCCGCACTCGACGCCGGCGCTCGGGACGCCCGTGACGATCGTCGTATCGGGTGCGAATTCGGTCCAGGCAACCGCCTACATCGGCTTCGGCGTTGGCGCGCCGTTTGGCTATGTGGGTCGCAATGTGGGCGAGGACACGCTGATTGCGTACGCAACGATCAATGGCGCAACCGTCGCGTCCAATCGCGTGCCGGTGACATGGACAGCCGGAAAACACAGCACCTATCTCAGTCTCGATCAGGCAGCGACATCCGGCGACACCGGCAGCGTGACGCATGCCGTGGCAACATTGGTCGACGTGTCGTCCGATCCTCCGGTTGCGATTGCGGGCGCGACGATTGGTTTTGCATTGGCGAGCGGGGCCTGCAATGCGGTCACCAACGCAAGCGGTGTCGCGACCTGTGATATCACGCTGGGTGCGGTGGCCATCGCATCGCTGACCGCGACCTACGCAGGCGACAGCAGCTTCCTGCCGGCGGATGCCTCTTCGGTATTCCACGTCCTGTTCGACAGGATCTTCGGCGACGGTTTCGACGGTCCGTAATTTCGTCTGCAGACACGCTCCGCAAACGCGAAGCGCATGCGAGCCGTCCAAAAAGAAACCCCCGAGCAAGTCGGGGGTTTCGGTTGAAGCATTGAACGATCAATCCAGCCTGGAGCATTGAAGCGCGCGAAGAGGTCTTCGCGCGCGTTCGATGCTCAAAGCAGCGGCACGAGCAGCAAGGCCACAATGTTGATGATCTTGATCAACGGATTCACCGCCGGACCTGCGGTGTCCTTGTATGGATCGCCAACGGTATCGCCGGTGACCGCCGCCTTGTGCGCGTCCGATCCCTTGCCGCCGAAATGACCGTCTTCGATGTACTTCTTCGCATTGTCCCAGGCACCACCACCGGTGGTCATCGAGATCGCGACGAACAAGCCGGTGACGATCGTGCCGATCAGCACGCCGCCAAGCACCTGGGCACCGGCGACAGTTCCGCCACCAAGCCACTTGAAGCCGAAGGCGACCACGACAGGCACCAGCACCGGCAGCAGCGACGGGATCATCATTTCCTTGATCGCCGACTTGGTCAGCATGTCCACCGCGCGCGAATAATCCGGCTTGGCGGTGCCTTCCATGATGCCCTTGATCTCGCTGAACTGGCGGCGCACTTCGACCACCACGGAGCCCGCAGCGCGCCCGACCGCTTCCATCGCCATCGAGGCAAACAGGAATGGAATCAGGCCGCCGATCAGCAAACCAATGATGACCAGATGGTTGGACAGATCAAAGGTGAAGATCTGCTGCGGATGCTCGACGCCGAGCTTGTGGGTGTAGTCGGCGAACAGCACAAGAGCCGCGAGACCGGCAGAACCGATCGCGTAACCCTTGGTCACGGCCTTGGTCGTGTTGCCGACCGCGTCGAGTGGATCGGTGACGCCGCGCACTTCCGGCGGCAGATCGGCCATCTCGGCGATGCCGCCGGCGTTGTCGGTGATCGGACCGTACGCATCGAGAGCGACGATCATGCCGGTCATCGACAGCATGGCGGTCGCGGCAATCGCGATGCCATAGAGGTCGGCGAGATGGTATGCGCCCCAGATCGCCGCGCAGACTGACAGCACCGGCCAGGCGGTGGACTTCATCGAGATGCCGAGGCCGGCGATGATGTTGGTGCCGTGACCTGTCGTCGACGCTTGCGCGATGTGGCGTACCGGGCCGTATTCGGTCGCGGTGTAGTACTCGGTGATGACGACCATGGCGCCGGTCAGCACGAGGCCGATAACGGTGCAGCCGAAGATGTTCCACACGCCGTAGCTGCTGTCCGCCATCAATTCCTTGGTGACCGGATAGAACGCAACCAGCGCCAGCACGGCCGACACGATCACGCCCTTGTACAGCGCGTTCATGATCTTGCCGCCCGGGCTCACCTTGACGAAAAACGTGCCGATGATCGAGGCGATGATCGAGACGCCACCGAGCACGAGCGGGTACAGCACGGCGTTTGCGCCCGCCTGTGCCGCCATCACGCCACCGAGCAGCATGGTCGCGATCAGGGTCACGGCGTAGGTTTCAAACAAGTCCGCCGCCATGCCGGCGCAATCGCCGACGTTGTCGCCGACGTTGTCCGCGATGACCGCCGGGTTGCGCGGATCGTCTTCCGGGATGCCGGCTTCAACCTTGCCGACGAGGTCCGCACCGACGTCGGCGCCCTTGGTGAAGATGCCGCCGCCAAGGCGCGCGAAGATCGAGATCAGCGACGATCCGAATGCGAGGCCGATCAGCGAATGCAACGCCTGATCCGTGGTGTAGCCGAAATGCAGCAGGGCCATGTAGTAGCCAGCGACACCGAGCAGGGCGAGGCCGACGACCAGCATGCCGGTGATCGCACCCCCGCGGAACGCCACCGCAAGCGCGGGGGCAATGCCGCCGCGTGCAGCTTCGGCAGTACGCACGTTGGCGCGCACCGAGATATTCATGCCGATATAGCCGGTGAGACCCGACAGGATGGCCCCCAGCGCAAAGCCGATCGCCGTAGTCCAGCCCAGTGCCGGCACCAGCCCGATCACCACAAACAGGATCACGCCAACCATGCCGATCGTGCGGTATTGCCTGTTGAGATAAGCCCGTGCGCCTTCCTGGATCGCCGCGGCGATCTCCTGCATACGCGGATTGCCGGCCGGCTTGGCCAGGATCCAGCGGATGGACCAGGCACCATACACAATCGCAAGCCCCGCACAAATCAACGCAATCAATAAACCGTGGTCATGAAACAGCATCGAACCCTCCCTTGACGTACCAGGACTTGAAGTAGAACCCCGAGAAACAGCGAGCAACCGACCCTGAGTATAGCCACGCGCTTGCGCGGCGCGCATTGGCGCGATGCAGCAGAACGCTCACGACGACGCTCAAGCGCGATGTGCGCCGCCTGGAGTTGGGGTTGGCGGCGCTCCAAAAGACCGTGCAACGGCGCTCTGCTGTAAGGTGCGCCGTCCCCCGGCAAGCGTCCGCGCACACTCGTGAAGCCCGATCCGCACGTCGACACTCCGCGCGACTATTTCCCCGGACTGACTGGCCTGCGCGGCATTGCGGCCTGCTGGGTCATGCTGTTTCACCTGTGGATGCTCGCGGCGATGCCGCGCGTGGGCGTTTTCGGGCTCGACCTGACGCCGCTGCTTTCCTGTGGCTTCCTCGGCGTCGACCTGTTCTTCGTGCTGTCCGGCTTTCTGCTCGGATTGCCCTTTCTCGCGTGGGCCAATCACACGCGGCCGTTCCCGAACCTGGTCCAGTTCTGGCAACGCCGCTGCCTGCGCGTATTGCCGGCGTACTACATCCAGCTCGCGATCCTGATCCTTGCAGGATTCGCGGTCAGCAGCGTATGGCCGGTCGACCTGCGCCAGCTGCTCGCCTACCTGAGCATGGAATTCGTGTTCGTCGACGGCATCTCGCCGATGCTCAACGGCGTCTGGTGGACGCTGCCGATCGAATGGAATTTCTATCTCGTGCTGCCATTGCTCGGCTTCGCGTTCGCGCGCGCGCGGCTGGCTGGTCGCCCTCGGCGTGCTTGTCGCGGTGCTCGCGTTCCGTGTGCTCTGCTACGAACTGCTGCTGGCGAACCGTGCATTCGGGCCGCTCTCGTATCCGGCGATCATCCAGCTGCCCGGCCGCCTCGACGAATTCGTCTTCGGCATGCTGGCAGCGTGGTGGCATGTGCGCCGGCGGGCGCCGACGCCTCGCCGCGATCTTGGCCTGATGCTGCTCGGCATCGCTGGTGTGATAGGGCTTTTGTGCGGCCTTGATGGTCGCGGCGACATTTTCGCCACCGGCGATACGCGCTGGATCTTCACCTACGCGACCTGCGCCGGCGCCAGTCTCGCCCTCGTCGTGCACGCAGCGGCGGCACGCGTGCGACTCGCCGACCGGCTCTTCGCGGGGCGCACCCTCGCCTTCCTCGGCACGATCAGCTACAGCCTTTATCTATGGCACTCCATCGTGATCCAGGTTGCCGCCCGCAGCGGATTCTCGCAGTGGCCACCGATCGCGAGCCTGGGCGGCCTTGCACTCGCCGTGATACCGGTCGTGCTCGTGCTCGCGTGGATTTCCTATCGCCTCACCGAGCATCCGTTCCTGATCACCGCGCCCGCTGCGCGCAGCGAGCGGGAACGGGCGCGCTCAACGTCGAACCCGCCACGCTAGCGGTCGGCTATCGAATACGTGGGCAGTTTCTTGCGCACCAGCGCCTTGTCGACGCGCACGTAGTCTGGAAGACCATCGCGGCCGTACTTCGGCGGATCTTCTCCGCGGATCAGCGGTTCGAGATAGCGCCGCGCCGCTTCGGTGATGCCGTAACCATCGCGTGTGATGAACGACTTCGGCAGCTTCTTCTCGTGGTTGGCGACCTTGCTCAATGGTGCCGGAGCGATCTTCCAGCGATACGGCGCATCCGACGTGCGCACGATCACCGGCATCACCGCGTTGTGACCCGCGAGCGCGTACTCGACCGCCGCCTTGCCCACGGCATACGCCTGTTCCACATCGGTCTTCGAGGCGAGGTGCCGCGCCGAACGTTGCAGGTAATCGGGCAGCGCCCAGTGGTATTTGTATCCCAATTTACTTTTCACCAATTGCGCCAGATACGGCGCGACGCCGCCTAGCTGGGTGTGACCAAACGCATCGACGGTGCCGGCTTCGGCAAGGAACTGCCCAGCCTGATTCTTCAAGCCTTCGGAGGCGACAACGGTGCAGTAGCCGACTTTCCTGACGCAGGCCTGCACGCGCTCGAGGAAGCGGGCCTCGTCGAACGCGATTTCGGGAAACAGGATCAGATGCGGCGGATCACCGGCCTTGCGCGCGGCGAGGCCGCCCGCTGCAGCGATCCAGCCCGCATGCCGTCCCATCACTTCGACGATGAACACCTTGGTCGAGGATTCACACATCGATTCGACGTCGAGGCTGGCCTCGGCCACCGAGACCGCGGTGTATTTGGCGACCGAGCCGAAGCCCGGGCACGTATCCGTGACCGCGAGGTCGTTGTCGACTGTCTTTGGCACGCCGATCACGTTGATCGGATAGCCAAGCTCCTTGCCGATCTGCGAGATCTTCAGCGCGGTATCGGCCGAGTCATTGCCGCCGTTGTAGAGGAACCAGCGGATGTCGTGCGCGCGGAACACCGCGATCAGGCGCTCGTACTGCTCCCTGTTCTGCTCCAGCGACTTGAGCTTGTAGCGGCAGGAGCCGAAAGCGCCACCGGGGGTGTGGCGTAACGCCGCAATCGTGGCGCGGGTCTCCTTGCGCGTGTCGATCAATTCCTCGCGCAATGCACCGATGATGCCGTTCCTCGCGGCGAGCACCGGCACCTTGGCCGCACGGGCCGTCTCGATGACCGCGCAGGCGGTCGCATTGATGACGGCGGTGACACCACCCGATTGCGCGTAAAGCAACTTGCCCTGGCTCATGCGACTTCCTTTTTTGCGCGGTTTGACACGGTTTGGGCCAGCCGCTAGCGTTACCCCCATTGTAGGGGCGCCTGCTGCCGGCGCGATTCACCCTATCCACATTGCGAATGCAGCGCCTTCGTGCGCCATCGGAGCAACATGCGACTCGTTCTACTCGGCGCACCCGGTTCGGGCAAGGGTACCCAGGCCGAGATCCTGAAAG
>JBDSNK010000129.1:0-3376 GCA_039915385.1 Dokdonella sp. | reverse complement strand
GCCAGGCGACCAAGGACGCCGGCCGCATTGCGGGTCTCGACGTCAAGCGCATCATCAATGAGCCGACTGCGGCTGCTCTCGCGTATGGCATGGACAAGAAGGGCGGCGACCGCAAGATCGCGGTGTACGACCTTGGCGGCGGCACGTTCGACATCTCGATCATCGAGATCGCCGAAGTGGACGGCGAGAAGCAGTTTGAGGTGCTGGCCACGAACGGCGACACCTTCCTCGGAGGCGAAGACTTCGACAAGCGCGTCATCGACTATCTCGTGGACGAGTTCAAGAAGGACCAGGGCGTCGATCTGAAAAACGATCCGCTCGCGCTGCAGCGCCTGAAGGACGCGGCCGAGCGCGCGAAGATCGAGTTGTCGACGGCGCACCAGACCGAAGTCAACCTGCCGTACGTCACGGCGGATTCCTCCGGTCCGAAGCACCTCAACATCAAGCTGACGCGCGCGAAGCTCGAGGCGCTGGTGAACGATCTGGTCGAGAAGACGATCGGGCCGTGCCGTACCGCGATCAACGATGCGGGCCTGAAGGTTTCAGACGTCAACGAAGTCATCCTCGTTGGCGGCCAGACGCGCATGCCCAAGGTGCAGGAAGCGGTCAAGGATTTCTTCGGCAAGGAACCACGCAAGGACGTCAACCCGGATGAAGCGGTCGCTGTCGGCGCCGCGATCCAGGGCGGCGTGCTCGGCGGTACGGTCAAGGACGTGCTGCTGCTCGACGTGACGCCGTTGTCGCTCGGCATCGAGACGATGGGTGGCGTCTTCACCAAGCTGATCGAAAAGAACACGACGATCCCGACCAAGGCTTCGCAGGTGTTCTCGACCGCGGAAGACAACCAGGCGGCCGTCACGGTGCACGTACTGCAGGGCGAACGCGAGCAGGCGCGCTACAACAAGTCGCTGGCGAAGTTTGATCTCGCCGGTATCCAGGCGGCGCCGCGCGGAACGCCACAGGTCGAGGTTTCGTTCGACATCGATGCGAACGGCATCCTGCACGTCGGCGCGAAGGACAAGGCGACCGGCAAGGAACAGCGCATCGAGATCAAGGCGGGTTCGGGCCTGAGCGAGGACGAGATCCAGCGCATGGTGCGCGACGCCGAAGCGAACAAGGAAGAAGACAAGAAGTTTCACGAGCTGATCGCCGTGCGCAACAAAGCGGACCAGCTGGTGCATTCGACGCGTGCCGCGATCAAGGAGCACGGTGGCAAGGTTGCCGGTGATATCGGCCGCATCGAGGAAGCGCTGGCTGATCTTGAAAAGGTCATGAAGGGCGAGGACAAGGCGCAGATCGAAGCGCGCACGACCACGCTCGAGCAGACCGCGCAGCCGCTGTTCGCCGCCGCTCAGCAGACACCTCCGGCGGGCGATGACGCGAGCGCGCAAGCGGGCGGATCGGCCAAGCACGACGATGTCGTCGACGCCGAGTTCACCGAGGTCAAGGACGAGAAGTAAGTTTTTTCGACGGACCAGTTTCGTCGGAACGACTTGCCCGCATCGAACGCCATGTGCGATCGATGCGGGCCTCGCTGTCGGGGGCGTGATGGAAAAAGGAAGAGTCGAGACGTTCACCGATGGCGTGATCGCGATCATCATCACGATCATGGTGCTCGAGCTGAAGACCCCGCATGCGCCGACGTGGGATGCGCTGCGTGAATTGTGGCCGGTGTTGGTGGCGTACGTGCTGAGCTTCGTCTACGTCGGCATTTACTGGAACAACCATCACCACATGTTCAAGGCTGTCGACGTGGTCAACGGTCCGGTGCTGTGGGCGAACCTGCATTTGCTTTTCTGGCTTTCGCTGTTTCCGTTCACGACGGCGTGGATGAGCGAGACGGGCTTCGCCACACTGCCGACCGCTCTCTACGGTGTCGTACTCCTGATGGCAGCCATTGCGTGGCCGATCCTGCAGGCGCAGCTGATCCGCTGCAATGGAAGCAACGGCATGCTGGCACGCGCCGTGGGTAACAATTCAAAAGGCTGGATCTCGATTGCCGGCTACGCGCTTGGCATCGCGGTTGCTTTCTTCAAACCCTGGCTTGGTTGCGCGCTGTATGCCGCGGTCGCGCTGGGCTGGTTCATACCTGACAAACGTATCGAAAAGGTTCGCGCGACATGAGCAAGCGTTGTTACTACGAAGTGCTGGGCGTGGCGCGCAGCGCGCAGGATGACGAGCTCAAGAAATCGTTCCGTCGCCTCGCGATGAAGTGCCATCCCGACCGTTGCCCGGACGATCCGGCTGCTCAGGAGAAGTTCAAGGAAGCCAAGGAGGCTTACGAGATATTGTCCGACGGCAACAAGCGTGCGGCCTACGATCAGCACGGTCATGCGGCATTCGAGCACGGCACGGGCGGTCGCGGTGGCGCCGGGTTCAATGGCGACGTCGGCGATATTTTCGGAGACATTTTTTCCGATATCTTCGGTGGCAGGGGAGGCGGGCGTTCGCAGCGTGGCTCGGACCTGCGCTACCTGATCGAGCTCGATCTGGAAGAAGCGGTGTTCGGCATCGAAAAGCAGATCGAAGTCCCGACCCTGGTCGAGTGCGGCACCTGCACCGGCAGCGGCTCTGCGGATGGCAAGACATCCACGTGCTCGACCTGCAAGGGTCATGGCCGCGTGCGCATGCAAAACGGCATTTTCTCGATCCAGCAGGCCTGCCCGCATTGCGCTGGCAGCGGCAAGGTGATCACGAATCCGTGCAAGGAATGCCGCGGGGAAGGGCGCGTGCACGACGAACGCTCGCTGTCCGTGAAGATTCCCGCAGGCGTCGACAACGGCGATCGCATCCGCCTGAGCGGTCAGGGCGAAGCGGGTCCAAGCGGCACCGTGCCCGGCGATCTCTACGTCGAAGTGCGCGTGCGTGAACACGCGATCTTTCAGCGCGACGGCGATGACCTGCATTGCGAGATTCCGATTCGCTTCGCGCAGGCCGCCCTGGGTGCCGACCTGAAGGTGCCGACCCTCGACGGCGAAGCCGAGATCAAGATTCCGCCGGAAACACAGACCGGCAAGTTGTTCCGCCTGCGCGGCAAGGGCGTGAAATCCGTGCGCAGCGGTCGCACCGGCGATCTGCATTGTCGGATCGCCATCGAGACACCGGTGCGCCTGACTACGGAGCAACGCGATCTGCTGCAGCAATTCGAGGCAACCTTCAGCGGCGACAATGCCGCGGCGCATTCGCCACGCGACACCTCGTGGCTCGATGGCGTGAAGCGGTTTTGGGATCGCGTCACGTCTTGATTGATGCTGGCTTCTGCAGGAGCGGCTTCAGCCGCGATGCTGTTTCGTGCAAAGGCATCGGGGCTGAAGCCGCACCTACGGGGAAGCCTGCGGCGCTTGTGTGGGAGCGGCGGAAGCCGCGATGCTGTTTC